>DUVD01000027.1 GCA_012841225.1 Fibrobacter sp. | reverse complement strand
CCATTGTATTCTACAAGAAGGTTGACCATACGCTGAGGAAGATTAATTAAACTTGCTGTCGAAGCAACAGCCCTAATGTGAACTTCATTTAAAACGGTTTCACAAGCGATTTTTTCTCCTGAGCGATAGACCGTAGCATCGAGCATCATACGAGTTCTTGTAGAGTACTCACCCGCATAAATTAAATCTAAGGTGTTCGTTAAATTTTCTACACGCGTTTCCGCTAAAAAACCAACGTGCCCCGCATTGACCCCTAAAATTGGAATCGAAGTGCCTAAAGCAATACGCGCCGTAGAGAGAACCGTGCCATCACCACCAATCGCAATGAGCAAATCACACTTTTGTAAGGCATCCTCATTGACTGTTTTAAGAGAGGTGTAAATCACTTCTGCTAAAGACTCGGACGCGTAAAAAGAGACCTCTTTATGCTCTCTAGACCACTCGTGAATGGTCTCTAACGCAAGTGCTAGATCAGCACTTTTATCTTTCCAGCCCACGAGACCTATTTTACGAAAATTCATGATTTTCCTTTTGGAGTATTGATTCGATTTTATCACAAAGACCCGGAAAAGCCTCTTCTACGCATTCTAAAGCTTCTACAGAAGACTTTCCCTTGCCTAAAAGAGAAATCATAAACAAAACTAAACCAATAGAAGGGTGCCCACCAGAATCAAAATCGCCACCGTCTAACTCTTCTTTACCGCGAATGACAAGGCCATTTTCGTATACACCTACTTCCACTCCCGTTTTTCGTAAATTCAGTGCTAGCAGCTCTAAATAATCTACAATAGGTAATTTATACTCTTCTGGAAAGCGAAGAATGGTCTCCCCTTCGCCATAGCAGGCGGCTAAAGCGAGCAGGGCATACTCATCCATACAAGGCGCAATAGCGTCTTCAGAAAAGCGTCGTCCTTGCAAACGCTTCCCTACAAAAGACTTAATCTCAATATCTCCAAACGCATCGCCATATCGTTCCCGGCGAGTGGTGAAATCGACTAGGGCACCCATGCGTTTAAGTGCAGTAATTGCGCCCACACGCCCTGTATTGATGCACGCATTTTTAACAATAAAAGTTTTTATTTTAGAGTCTTTAGCAAGGGTGGCAAATAAACAAAGTGCTGTTGATTCCGTGGCGTCTCCAGGCACAAAATACTCGCGCCCAGTCAAAATTTTTGTAGGCAAAAGAGTCGTAGTCCAAGTACGCTCCATTTTAACTCCCCTCGCTTTAGCAATCCGGCGAGAGAGTTCGTCCATATTTTCCATGCCTTTAGATTCGTAGGTAAGGGCGGCGCCAAAATAAATCATCATGCGAGTCCACTGGTCTCGTATAGAAGAGCGCTCTTCAAAAGTAAGGTCTCGACCAGAAACTAAGGCATACAAAAGCAAACGATTTCGCATTAGGTAAGGAATATCCCCTTGCGAATTCTTTTTGATTTTAGGCAGACCTTCTTGAAACTGAAACTGAAGCTTACAAGGCAATTCCGCTAACCATGTAACTAAAAAATAACGTTGCAGTAAATCTTTTGCTTTTTGAATTTCACCTTGATCACCGTCGTCTCCAGCTATCATGTAGATCGTCTCAGTGTCGCGAGAAGCAAGCGCCCATAAAAGAACAAGAGCATGCGGCGAAAAGCGGTAAGGAAGCAGCGTAGGCGTTTTATATTGAAAACCAAGGCCATTTAAAGCAAGTTGATGCCCTTTTAATTCGTAAGATAAACCATACTCACAGAGTACTTCAGCAAAGCGAGCACTTCTAGGCGTCCATTTAAAGTCTTCAAAAACGGTACGACCTTTTACTAAAAGGGAAAGGACTAGTGCCTGCTCCATCATTTCAACATCTGGATTGACTGCGAGCTCAAGCATTAGCGTTCCTTTACTTCATAATCTAAAAGGCGAAGCACTTTCATGGCGGCAGCAGCTTCTACTTCTTTTTTAAAAGCGAGCAATAAAGTCCCCGCCACATTTTCGCGCACTTTCATCAATTCAATGTCGCGAATATTGACTCCTGCTTTGGCAAGCGGTTGCATTACACCTAAAATAGCACCGGGGCAATCTTTTAAGCGAACTGTAATTTCAAAAAAAGCATTGGCGGCATTTCGACCTGGGGCAAAAAGAGAAGCGCGACCGCAATTACCAGAAACAAAAACCTTATGAGCGTCGGCATCATCTTCTGAAATACATTCCATTGCTTTTTGAGTGCGTTTTATGCCCTCTGAAAACTCATCCAAAGCGAGTTTTACGGCGTCTTTATTGGTGAGTAAAATATCGTGCCACATGTTCCAAGAAGAGCCTGCAATGCGCGTCATGTCTCTAAATCCACGCCCCGCATAATGCTGTAATTCTTTTTCTATAAGGCGTGCAGGCATATTACCCGCAAGCGTAGAGCTCACCATCTGCGGCATGTGGCTCAACCAAGCCATGGCGGAGTCGTGCTCTTTTGCAGAAAGCAAAACGATTTCACTTCCTAAAAAGGAAACCAAATCGGATAGTGGCGAGTATAAAGATTCGGGCGTTTCTTGTAGTGGGCATAAAAACCAATAGGCGTTTTCAAAAAGTGAAGGGTCGCAGTGTTCTAATGACCGCTTTTCTGACCCTGCCATGGGGTGGCCGCCCACAAATGTAAAAGGTGCTTTTAAGCTAGAGCCAATGTCGCCGATTTTTGCCTTAGTACTACCGATATCACTAACGAGTACGGGGTGTGAAGGCGTTATTTTAGAAAGCGTCGAAAGCGTTGAAAGGATATGCAAAATAGGCCCGCAAAGCAAAATCAAATCGGAACCCTCGACCCAAGACTCAACCTCTTCGTATTTAAAAAACTCATCGGCGAGATTTAATTCTTTAGCCCGCTCAAGCGTCGAAGAAGAGCTTACCGCTCGTACTATTATTTTTTTATTAGACTGCTTTAAAGCAGCTCCAACGGACGAAGCTAAAAGACCAAAACCCACCAAAGTAATGCGGCGAATCTGCATTTAATCCTCAACTTTCCTTGTTTCTACCATGATCGCTTTAAAAATAGCTCGAATGGAGTCCGAAGAGAAAGGACCTTTTGTTTTAGAAGCCACTCTAGCCAATATTTCTTCTTCTCTGGAAGAATCTAATACGGGAATGCCCTGCTCCTGTTTAATTTTACCTATTTCAACAGCATAGGAAGCCCTTTGATTTAAAAGAACCACTATTTCGTCTTCCAACGCATCAATTTTTTTTCGCCAATGAAAAATATCCATACTAGAAATAATAGTATTTTTCAAGAATTTATAAAAAAAACTATTATTGTCTTTATGAAAATAGCAGTCGGTTTTAGCGGTGGTGTTGATTCCACTATGGTCGCTTTGCTCTTAAAACAGCAAGGACACGATGTCGTTCTCATTACGATGAGTTTGTGGGATCCGTCTTTTAACATTCCCTTAAATGGCAACAAAGGATGTTTTGGCCCCGAAGAATCGGCAACCCTAATTGAAACACAAAAAACAGCCGCTAAATTAGGCCTCCCGCATGTGATAGTCCCGCTTGCAAAGCAGTACCGTCAAGCAGTTATCGACTACTTCCGCGACGAATACAAAGCCGGTCGAACTCCAAACCCTTGCGTTAAATGCAATCAACTCATGAAGTTTGGTTTTTTATTAGACATCGCCAAAGAGATGGGAGTAGAATTTGATTACTTTGCCACAGGCCATTATGCGCGCATTTCTGAAGACGGACTCGTTTTAAAAACAGCTGCAGATGAATCCAAAGATCAAACCTACTTTCTTTCTCGACTAAAGCCAGCGCAACTAAAAAAAGTGCTCTTCCCTTTAGCGGATTTTAAAAAAGAAGAGATTAAAAAAATGGCTCTAGATAATGGGTTTAATGAGCTTTTCGATAAAAATGAGAGTCAAGATTTTATTCAGTGCGGTGACTACTCCTTGCTCTTTGATAAAGAAGATATCCGTCCGGGCTCTTTTGTGGATAAAAATGGACGTCTTTTAGGAAAGCACAACGGCATTATTCATTACACCATAGGGCAAAGAAAAGGGTTAGGCATTGGCGGTCTTAAAGAAGCCTTGTACGTCACTCGCTTAGATGCAATTAAAAATGAAGTTGTACTTGGCACCCATGGAGAGCTTTTTTCTAAAGAACTCACAGGCTCAGATCTCAATCGAATTGCACTATCAAAAAATACGACCGAAGGGCGAGCGACTGTTAAAATTCGTTACGGGCACAAGGCCGTACCAGCGCGCTTTCGCATTGATCAAGAAGAAATACTACACGTTGTTTTTGATTTGCCACAGCTATCAGTGACTCCTGGTCAAACAGTAACCCTGTACGACCAAGAGGTAGTGTTAGCGTCGGCGATTATAGACTAAAACTTCTGCGTTTTGCCAAAATCCACATTCGTCTTTTTGCCGAGCAATAAGGCGCGTGTTTTTAAAGGCAACCCTAAACAGCGAATAAAACCAGTGGCATCTTTTTGATCGTACATTTCGACGTCCGAAAATCCACCGAGCTCCATATCGTAAAGGCTGTAAGGGCTCTTAACACTGGCTGGTATGATGTTGCCTTTATAAAGCTTCAACGTGACTTCGCCAGTCACCACTTTCTGAGTCTCGTCCACAAAAGCGTCTAAAGCTTGGCGCAGTGGAGTAAACCAGAGGCCATTATACACGAGATTGGCGTAGGTCATAGCCATTTTTTGTTTTTCAAACATGGTGTCTTTGTCGAGCACTAGCTGTTCTAGGCATTCGTGCGCTTTGTAAAGGAGCGAGCCACCTGGAGTTTCGTATACACCACGACTTTTTAAACCGACCAAGCGATTTTCTACAATATCTAATAGGCCACAAGCGTGCTCGCCGCCAATTTTATTCAAATACGTAAGCAAAGTAACGGCGTCCATTTTTTTGCCGTCAATAGAAACAGGAGTACCCTTTTCAAAACCAATCGTTACATAACCAGGCTTAGCAGGAGCCTTTTCAAAAGTCTTAGAAATACTTAGCATATCGTACTTATGCTCTACGCCTGGATCTTCGAGAATGCCACCCTCGTGAGAGAGGTGCCAAAGGTTACCATCTTCGGAGTAAATTTTCTTTTTGCTAATACCGTTCAATGGGATTTTGCGAGCCACAGCATAGTCGATGGCTTCTTCACGGCTATGAATATCCCATTTTGGGTCTTTCCAAGGAGCGATGATTTCTAAAGAAGGGTTTAACGCAGCGTAGGTCAATTCAAAACGAACTTGGTCGTTGCCCTTTCCAGTGGCGCCATGAGAAACAGCGTAAGCACCTTCGGCTTCGGCGATTTTAACTTGATATTTAGCGATAAGTGGGCGAGCAAACGAAGTACCGAGCAAGTAAGTCGACTCATACTTAGCGCCAGCACGGAGGGTAGGCCAAACATAATCTTCTAAAAATTCTTTGCGAAGATCAAGGACATAGCACTTAGAAGCACCTGTAGCAATGGCTTTTTTCTTTAATGCTTCAGCATCACAATCGCCTTGTCCTAAATCGGCAGCAAAAGCGATGACTTCACAATCGTAGTTTTCTTTAAGCCAAGGAATAATAACGGAAGTATCGAGTCCGCCACTATAAGCGAGAACTACTTTTTTGGTCGTGTTTTTAGCTGTTTTCTTAGAAGCTTTTGCCATAAATAATCCTTTGATGAATTTCTATAGAAAAAATATAGTTATTTTCAAAGAATTATGCGGCCAAGAACAACCTCTGTTTTGATCTTAACAAACTGTTTTCGCTCACTTTTATTATATTAAAGGCTTAATGAAAATTTCTGATAAAACTTTAGGTTACGCCTCACTTTTAACATTGCTGCTCGTGTTTGGTGTAGTCAGTTTTGGTATGTACCAAGCTCACCAAGCTAATCTTTACGAAGTGTTAGCCGACTTTTCTGAATTAGGTTCTATTCAGCCACAAGACCCGGTTACAATCGATGGTTATCAAGTGGGCGAAATTGGCAATATAAAATGGCTAGGCAATAAAGCACGCATTACTCTTAAATTCGACAATCCCGTGGTTCTTCGCGAAGGCACTCGCATCGTTAACACAAACTTCGCTTTAATGGGGCAAAGGCGCATTGAAGTTATACGCTCTAAAAAAGGTGAAAAAATCCCTCAAAGCTATATTTTTGAAGGCGAATTTCAACCTGGAGTGGCTGAAGCACTTAAACTAATTGAAAATGTGCGAGAGCAAATGGAAGTCATTCGCGACTTCGCCGTTCTTTTAATACACGGTGATTCGTTAACCCCTTCCGTCATCGAAATCTTTAATAACACCGTTGTTCAAGTCGATTCACTAGCCACCCATTTAGAAAAAGCGAGCCGGCAAGTAGAAAAAGAAGTGGGTAGCCTTGTTTTACAAACAAGAGAGGCATCCGAGCAAATCATTAAGGCAACAAACGATGCCGATACCCTGCTCCATACCATTGGAAAATCGACGGAAGAAAAGATATCGCAAGCTAATAATGCGCTCGCTTCTCTTTCTAAGGTGTCCGCTCAAGTAGAGGAGTTGATTTTAAGCTTAGAAAGCAACCCCGCTGCTCAAGAGCTATTAAACTCGAGCGAAAAAATGGAAAAGATAAATGGACTAATTAACAAAACCGCCGTATTAGCACAGGCCATGCAAAAAGAAGGGCTATCCATCTACGATGAGAACGGTAAAAAAGTAAAATTATTTCCCTTTAAAAACATGAATATTATAGGCAAAACAGCGAGAGAAAAAGCAAAAGAACGCGAAAAAAGAGCCTTAATTCAAGAAAATCCGTGAAAATGCTTGACATCCATTTGTTGCTTTCTATATTTTCCCCTGTTATTTAATGCCTCATAGCTCAGTTGGTAGAGCGTTCGGCTGTTAACCGAATTGTCCCTGGTTCGAGTCCAGGTGAGGCAGTAAAAGCGATCTTGCACCCCCAAGGTCGTTTTTTTTTGTTTTAATGCGTCTTTACTTTAAAAGACCTTTACATTTTTTAATGGCTTATGTATATTTACTTTCAAATTGATGCCTCATAGCTCAGTTGGTAGAGCGTTCGGCTGTTAACCGAATTGTCCCTGGTTCGAGTCCATGTGAGGCAGCGAAAAATCCCGATATTTTATCGGGATTTTTTTTTGTTTTCCACCAGCCAATGCAAAGCACCAAATACCTGCCAGTGGCGTTTTTACCCGCCAGCCAGCTTAACGCGATAGCCCTTTTTTTCTAATTCCACTTGAATAACGCTGCGCTTATCACCTTGAATTTCAATAGTAAAGTCTTTTACAGTACCGCCTACTCCACACTTCTGCTTTAGAAAGCGACAGAGGTCTTTTAACGCCTCTTCATCTAAGTCAAGACCCGTTACAGAGCTTAGCGCTTTATTTCCGCCCAAGCGTTTTAGTGTAACCCTAACAATACCATCGCCCGGAGGAGGGCGACTAACACTCTTTTTCTCTTCTTTAATGCGGCCGGCTTTTGTGCTGTAAACTAACGATGAACGGTCATCCATTTTCACCTCAATGACTTCACAACCATAATTGACTTTTTATCGCCAATCATGACTTGATACTTACCAGGAAACCCTCTAAACTTAGCCTTGCCCGAAGCATCCGCAACAGCAGCTGTTTTAGTCGTCCACGTCTTGTGCCATAAATTATAAACGCTATCAGCAGCAGGCTTAGCACGGCCATCAGAAGCAATGATGCCTCCATTTTTTATCCAGTGGCGATTATCCCAAAAGCCCCACAACAAAATACCACTAACAGCCGGGTGGCTATAGGCACTGCGAATAAACTTGGCAAATTCTTCGGCTTGTTTTTTTTCTGAAACATGCAAACCTTGATCAAAAGTCCCTATATCAAACTCTGAAATTTTAATGGGCAAGCCCAACAAAGCAAGCTTGTCTATTCTCTGTTTAAACAACGCAGGAGAAACAACACGACCTTGGTAATGACACTGCACTCCAACACCTTGAACAGGAATCTTTCGAGCTAACATGCCTTTGACCAAGTCATAATAAAAATCAGTTTCACCAGCCGATACCACGTTATACTCATTGATATAAAGAATGGCTGTAGGGTCTGCGCGATGTGCCCAAACAAAAGCACTATCCATTAATTCCCAACCGCACTTATTAAAAAGAAACCGCTCATGAAATGGCTCGTTCCATACGTCGTAGTCGACAAACTGCCCCTTGTATTCCGTTAAGTCTCGTTCGATGCGCTTTTTTAAGTTGCTAGCAATTTCTTTGCAGCTTCCTTTATTAGAATAGTGCTTATCAAAACCATAACCTTGAATAGCCCAAGCTAAAGCATGGCCACGTAAATCCCACTCGTGCTCTTTGGCAAACTTAAAGTACTCGTTTAATTCTTTTTTGAGCAGCTTTCCTTTTTTAGGTTCATACTCTGGCCACTTAAACTGGTTCTCCGTTACCCCATGCCAAAAGTACTTCGCTGCAGTTTCACGGTACCATTTTTCTACACTGTCCTTAGTGTCGTATAGAGCGAGAGCCGTACCAAATGGAAACTCGTGGCGCAAAAGCTCTACAGAAACCTTTTCGCCAGGTTTTGCCGAAACCACAAAATCGACTTTGCGAACGCTATCAATGCGCGCTTCAGCTCCCAAGTACCAAGAAGAATCACCCACCTCTTTTGCTAAACGCACTTCCACGTCGTCAAGCCAAACGGTGCCCTTGGTGTGCCCTATTTGAAAGCTCACATTATTTAAGCCATAACCTTTTTGATCCGCGAGAAAAGTGAGCGAATAGGTTTTCCATTCTGGAGTTAATGTAAACACGGCGCTTTCTTTTTGACGATAATCAGGAGGACCGCCCTGCACTATAGAGGTCACTAAAATATCGCCTTTTGCTTTAAAAGAAAGAGTATAGTAAGCGGAGTCGGCCAAGAATTTAGGCGGCTGAAGTTGCAAGCCCCACCATATTTTTGGAGGCTCGTGAATTTTCACCATAGCGCCTTTAGAGCCGTTAACTCCGATTCCCGGAGCCGCTAATTTGGAGTCTATTTTAGCGGGGCCTTCTGGTTTGTTCCACACAAACCAACCACCATCGCCATGCTCCATGTCGCCATTGCTCATCACATTTTGAGCATTGGAAAAAGAGAAAAAAGTAAGTGCTATTAAGCATAAGTATTTTTTAAACATATTAATCCTTGGTTGCTACAACAGGGGTTTCTGGTTCTTTAGGTGTCTTCCAAGTTCCTGCAGCCATAACCATCGCCGTTACTACAACGACCAAGAATACAGAACCTAAATTGACTGCGAGTATTTCCATTTCTGGAGGAATAGAGTAAAACAAAAGCACTGTAATTAAGCCTCTTGGCGCAATTAAGAACTCGGGAAAGAGGTGCTTTTTGGCAAACAACTTGAAAAAAACAAATCGTAAACCAAAAATAACTGCCACAATGGCAAAAGAGAGTATAATCACCTGCCATTTTAAAATCAAACTCCACTGGAGCGAATACCCAAAGATAACAAAAAAGAAGGTACGCACTAAAAACGTGGATTCTGTTGCCGAAACCTGCATGTATTTTAAGTCTTCTTGCACCTTCACTAAATCGATCTGTTTTCTAAGCCATTCCCATCGATTTAATAAGAAGGTATTGTTAAGAGCTAGACCAAAAAGGAACACCAGTAAAAGCGCTGGCAAGTGGAATAATTTAGCGAGGCTGTAAACCAATAAAAGCAAGAATAAAATCAAAAAGAACTTCACATGATTGCGAAGCTTGGTGACCAACCAAACCAAGCCAACTGTAAATACAAATGAAAAGAAAATAGTGATTAAAATACTTTTAGAAATACCAAGAACCCAGTCATCAACACCACCTAGATTGCTCGAAGCAAGGGTAAAAAACAGAATGCCCAAAATATCGGAAATAGTCGATTCATAAATCACAAACTCTTTTTTTTCTGGACTTAAGTTTTGGGTACTTGGTATAGCCATCGCACTCGAAATCACAGCAAATGGAATGGCGTTAATCAAGCAGCTATGAAGGGATGCCCCACTCACTGCATGAAGCAACGACATGACTACCAAAGTAGTGAGAAGCAAGAGTGAGCCAGCTGAGATAGCTGCCTTAGACATAACCCCAAGCGCTTCTTTAGTTAAATACAGATGCATAGAGGCTTCTAAAACGATCAAAATCAAACCAATCGTGCCCAAAAACGGAAGCATTTTGGAAAAATTAGGAACACCGACACCACTCGCCACAAGTAAAATATTAATCCCCATGCCAAACCCCATCAGCAGGAGAACGGAAGGGATTCTTATGCGATGAGAAAAAATATCGAGCAAGTAAGAAAAAATCACCACCAAAGAAGCGATAAGTATGCCTATGGCAAGAGTACTGTCTGCGTTCATAAAAGTCCTCTAAGTAAAGATCAAATAAAGATAACTTTTATAAAAACTATCCTTTCTGTAGAAATCCGTACTAAGACCCAAAAAAGAGTCCACCCTGACCACCTCCTCAAATGAAACTTATTTATGACGTAAGATTAATTTTATGACTAATGTTGGTTATGCTACGAAATTTGATTTTATATTCTTTTTACCGAGCTCAAATGGGAAGCAGCATCATTTTTTTCTAAAATAGTGTTTATGCTATATACCCCATATCGAGATTTTCTTGCGAAAGTCTTCCCCACCTACGCAAAAATTCGAAAACTGCCTTTAAGTGGCGGCATGACTTGCCCAAATTTAGATGGGACAAAAAGTTTTTCTGGTTGCTCTTACTGCAATAACAAGTCTTTTAGTCCGGTCTGGGATCTTGCTAAAGTAAGCGCCTTGGATCAAATAGAACAGCGACTACCTTCATTAAAAGCAAAGCACCCTAAAGCGGGCGTTCTCGCGTACTTCCAACCCTACACCAATACATACGCTCCAGCTTCGCACTTAAAAGAAATTTTTACGCCGGTTCTTAATCACAGTGATATCGCCGGAATCGCTATTGGTACAAGGCCTGATTGCTTACCCGATGACACGATCGCTCTGCTCGCTGAGATGAACCTTGTTAAGCCGATTATTGTTGAGGTGGGGCTCCAGACTTCTAATGATAAAACGCTCGTCGCCATCAATAGAAAGCATTCTTTTATAGAATTTAAAGAGGCTGTCGAGCGATTACATAAAGCGGGTCTTATTGTGACGACCCATTTGATTATAGGGCTCCCAGGCGAAACACTAGAAGATTTTAAAGCGACGGCAAAGGCCATTAAAGACTTGAATGTAGCCGCCGTTAAACTCCACCCGCTCCACATTGTATGCGGTACAGCTCTCGCCAAAGAATATGCCAACGCCGAGTTTGAGCTTCTCTCTTTTGAAGCCTACTGCGAAGCTGCAGCCCAGATGATTCATGTTTTAGGAAAAGACATTGCCATCGAAAGGTTTAGTGGCGAGAGCCCAGATGAGATGTTGATTGGGCCTTCATGGGCCGGCGACCGCGAAAGGATTATACGCGAAGTGGAAAAATTGTTATCTTTAATGCTGTAAAACAGCTTTTGTTACTGAGGTTTTTATGTCTTCTAAATCAAACGAAAAAAAGATGTGGGACGGCCGCTTTGAAGGTGGTATGGCTCAATCTATGATCGATTTAAGTTTTAGTCTCCATTTTGATGTCGAGCTCATCGAAGAAGATATCGAAGGTTCTATTGCCCATGGTCAAGGGCTTGTCGAATCTGGCGTACTGACCCCCAGCGAATACAAAACGATTGCCGATACTTTAAGCGCCATATTGGTAGACCACAGGTCCGGTAAAATGCTTTGGAACGATGGCGACGAAGACATTCACATGGCTGTAGAACGTGTTCTTACAGAACGCATTGGTAGCCTTGGCAAAAAAATCCACACTGGGCGTAGTCGAAACGACCAAGTCTCTACCGATTTTAAATTATACATGCGTCATAGGGCTCAAGAGATTATCTCTATGATAAGCGACTTAAAACGCACTATATTGACAATAGCGCAAGAGCATTTTGGTGCCCTAATGCCTGGTTACACCCACGTTCAACAAGCACAGCCTATTTATTTTAGTCATTACATGATGGCTTTTTTCTTTGCTTTAGATCGTGATGAAAAGCGCTTAAAAAACTTTCTTGCTTTGCACAATGAGCTGCCTCTCGGTAGCGGTGCTATGGCTGGTTCTGCTTTTCCTTACCACCGCGATTTAGTGGCTAAAACTCTCGGCTTTGAAAAACCAAGCGCCAATAGCATTGATGCGGTGAGTCATAGAGACATGGCTCTCGAATTCACATCTACGCTTTCTATTGTAGCCTCTACACTTAGCCGCTACGCAGAAGATTTTGTCAATTGGAGCACGGTCGAGTTTGGTTTTTTAACCTTGCACGACGCTTTTAGCAGTGGCTCTTCTATGATGCCTCAAAAAAAGAATCCTGATAGCATGGAGCTTATTCGAGGCAAAGCGGGCCGTATGATTGGAAACTACACTGCCCTCTTTACTTTAGTCAAAGGCGCCCCCCTTTCTTATAGCCGTGATTTACAAGAAGACAAAGAACCTGTCTTTGATAGCGT
>DUVD01000214.1 GCA_012841225.1 Fibrobacter sp. | reverse complement strand
ATGCGTATTGTAATTATTGGAGCCGTTGCGGCAGGAACATCTGCTGCAGCAAAAGCCAGACGTAACAATGAAACGGCCGAAATCGTAATTTACGAAAAAGACAACTATATTTCTTATTCTGGTTGTGGCATGCCCTACTATCTTGGAGATGAAGTAGTTGATCTCCAAAAACTCACCCCTCGAAACCCAGATTTTTTTAAAACAAAATACAATGTAGATGTTTTAATTCGACATGAAGTCATGAGCATTTCCCCAACAGAAAAAAAGATTACCGTAAAAAATCTTGAATCAGGAGCTGTGATTGTAGACTATTATGATAAGCTTGTAATCGCCACAGGAGCCAGTGCCACTGTGCCGCCTATTCTAGGAGCCGATAGAGAACATGTTTTTGTATTGAGAAGCATTAACGATATGCTTCGTATTAAAGATTTTATTAATGCTAAAAAAATATCAAAAGTGGCAATTGTAGGAACAGGGTTTATTGGGCTTGAAGTTTGTGAAAATTTAGTCGGTTTAGGCATTTCAGTGACGCTTATAGAAAAACTGCCGCAAGTGACTCCTGGCCTTGACCGTGATATGGCTATTCATGTGTTACATCACTTAAAAGAAAAAGGAATTCGAGTGATTCTTGGAGCCTCCATACAGTCAATAGAGGCGGAAACTATTGAACTATCAAATGGAGTGAAGGTGGAAGCCTCTATGGTATTGCTTTCAACAGGAGTGCGCCCCAATACAGCTCTTGCAAAAGCTGCAGGAATCTCATTAGGTACTGCAAACGCTATCCAAGTCAATTCTAAAATGCAAACGAATATCAATGATATTTATGCTTGTGGCGATTGCATTGAGCATTTTCACTTAATAACAAATAAGCCTGTATATCGTCCTCTAGGCTCTACAGCGAATAAGACTGGACGCATTACTGGAGATCAGATAACTGGGGGATCTCTTGAGTTTCGTGGAATCCTCGGTACAGGAATTTTTCGTGTGTTTGAAATGACGGTTGCGATGACTGGACTTTCTGAGAAGGAAGCTATAGATGAGGGCTTTGATCCCGTTATTTGCCATAATATTAAACCCCATAAGCCCGAGTATTTGAATGGCAAAGAAATGGTAATTAAAGGAGTTGCTGATCGTAAAACGGGCCGATTGCTTGGCGCTCAAATTGTTGGTAAAGAAGGAGTAGACAAGCGAATTGATGTTTTTGCAACAGCAATTACTTTTCAAGCCAAAGTCGAAGATCTTTTTCACTTAGATCTAGCTTATGCTCCACCGTTTTCAACAACTAAAGATCCTGTGATGTATACTGGGATGATACTAGATAATATAATTCACAGAAATCGTCCTGTAATTACTAAAACAGAGCTCCAAAAGCTCCAAAAGCAACACCCAGAAACTCATATTATGGATGCACGAGCTGTAGCTCAGTTTAAGAAAGATCATCTGGAAAATGCAGAAAACATGATGCCTGAGAATCTTCGCAAAAAAGCGGCAAAACTAGATCCTGAAAAGCCTTATATTGTTTATTGCAATAAAGGAACTACAGGAAATGCGGCTCAGAATATTCTTTTGAATAATGGATTTAAAAAGGTATTTAATCTCTCTGGTGGATTTAAGCAATACAAAGCTGAACAAGAAGACTCACTCTAAAATCAAAATGATGCTTTAAAACCAACTATTATTTTATTGCTTTGATTTGTTATAAATTTTCTTACTTTGATTTTATTGATAAAGATTAAGTACTTTTATTAAAATGCATTACATTGTATTTCTTTTTATCCTTTTCTTTTTTTCTTCATGCGGTAGTGATAAACCTTCTGCTGTAGATTCTACATTGTCTTCCTCTTCTTTCGAGATTTCCTCTTCTATTTTTTCTTCTTCAACAATAGAACCGCATTCTTCTTCTTCAAAAAATCCCGTTATAAATTCTTCTTCGGCAGAAACCCCAAAAGAATCCTCTTCATCTGTGAGTTCTTCTTCTGTTGAGAAATCAAACAGCTCGTCTTCGACTAAAATATATAGCAGTTCTTCTGATTCTGGTATTTGTACTTCCTGTGATTCTTTTACTCCCACACCTCCAGAGATTTTTGAAAATGGAGGATCTGGGTCTATTACCACTTATGGATCTATTACTGCTAAAGAAACAAGCCAAGGTGGCGCTTGTAATTATGGAGAAACAAATATTCAATATTATGCCGCCATTCACGTTCATCAGATTCCAGGAGATTATTTAGGCCCATGGAAAAATGGGCTCGCGTGTGGGGCTTGCGTTTCTGTTAAAGCTAAAACGCCTACAGGATGGAAATCAACGATTGTTCGCATTACGGATAAATGCCCTGATGATAATTGTGGCGTAGATCTCGGTGGAGCTCCTGCTTCTGATATTATGGGAATTATTGTGGGCCGCTATGAAGGAGAATGGGAATTTGTCCCTTGTAAAGGAATTGAAAGCGTTTATGGAGACTCTACTTCTATTTACACTAAGGAAGGAACCAATTCTTTTTGGAGCGTCATCCAAGTAAGAAACCCTCCTGATGCACTCAAAAGCATTACTCTTGTGAATTTAAAAGACAGTACTACATATAATCTTGAACTTGCCATAGAAGCGGAAAACTACTGGGGAGTGCCTTCCGACGTTT
>DUVD01000213.1 GCA_012841225.1 Fibrobacter sp. | reverse complement strand
TTTTTGTACTAAAAACATAACGGTTTGTATTGGCAGCGACACTATCAAAAGACTCCCAAACATTTTTAGATTCATTAAAGAAATCTATTTGGAAACCCTCTTCAGCAATATCTCCAGAAGCATAAGACCAAGTTAAAAACCACGAGCCGGAGACATTTTTAGCCACAGCTAAAGCACTCACTGTACCTAAGTTTTCGGAAACTTCATCTCTCATAAAAGACGAGCTAGATGATGAGCTCGGAATTACGGAAGATGACAGTTTCAAAGATGAGCTACTAGATAACTTATCAGAGGCATTAGCGTCAGGTGATACCGCATTAGAGCAGGCCATTATAGTGCCAAGAACGCACAATAACAATACACGCAATCTTTCTTGAATCATAATAGCCCTCCAAGGGATTTTTTAGTCTTTAAAATGAACTTGTTTTGAACCAGCGACGACTTCACCAACATGGTAAAAGGCTTCACCTTTTTCTTTTAAGTGAGTTTCAACTAATGAGCGGTCGGCTGGGTCTATAAACAAAAGCATGCCTATACCCATATTAAACGTGGAATACATTTCATCTTTTTCCACAGTACCTGCTTCTTGAATCAGTTTAAAAATCATGGGTACTTCCCAAGCCGTTCTATCTACTATAACATCTACGCCATCCGGAAGCACGCGAGGAATATTACCCTGAAAGCCTGAACCTGTGATATGCACTAAGCCCTGGAATATTCTTTTATTCACCAGTTCTATCAAGCTTTTATAATAACTACGGTGAGGTACGGCAAGAGCTTCGCCAACCGTGTTATTCATACCTTCCACTCGTGTGTCTACCTTATAACCACCTACATCAAAAAGCGCCTTGCGAGCCAAAGAATACCCATTTGTGTGTAAACCACTGGAAGGGAGACCCAAGATTATGCTGCCTGGCTTAATGCCACTGCCATCAATAATATTTTCGCGTTCTACCACGCCCACAATGGTACCAGAAATATCATAATCGCCTGGGCCGTAAAAACCTGGCATTTCAGCTGTTTCACCGCCAATTAAAACACAATCATTTTCGCGACAAGCCTGGCTCATGCCACCGACTAAGCTATCCATGACTCCTGGTTCTAAGCGACCGGTAGCCACGTAATCCAGAAAAAATAAAGGACGAGCGCCTTGAACCAAAATATCGTCACAACAATGATTTACAATATCCTGACCCGCATTAGCGTGTGAACTCATTTCAATATGCACTTTTAGTTTGGTCCCCACGCCATCAACGGAGCTCACCAAAACGGGGTCTTTAAGATTCAAATGATTTAAAGTAAAGAGACCGCCAAAATTACCAACGTCTCCGAGCACGCCTTCATTAAAAGTCGAGCGAACCGATTTTTTTACACCAATCATCGCCTCATCAGCGCGAGCTAAAGATACACCTGCATCTGCGTAGTTCATTTAATCCTCATTTAACTATTTTTTTACTTTCTTTTTCATCAATGCTACGGAGGGCGTCCAAAATAAGACTAGTTGTATCCGAAGACTGACAAATATTCACAATATCTGGCATTAAGTGGGTATCGAGTTTAAACAACGTCGCGTCGCCCCAAGACAGCATTTTTTCTAGAGCGTCTGGCCCTATTAACTTACCACTTTTAGCGCAACAAATACGCCCCTCTTGAAATGCGATAAATCCGGACTCCCCTTTATTCTCAAACATCACCGTCCCTGTCACTCTACTTTTTTCTAGGGTTTGGGCAAAATCAATAAAAGGCAGCACTTTTGAGGAAGCCACAAGGGCTAACCGCTCAAACTCATCAAAAGCTTGATTTTTAGCACGCAAACGGTCTGCAATTACCTTATACAAATACACCATAATGCTTGGGTTACGCTCTAGGAAATCGACAAAAATATTTCTTGCTAAGTGAAGAACGGTACAATTATCTTCTGCTGCAATTACGGTGTTGCTGGTACTATCATTACAAATAATCGACATTTCACCAAAGCAAGTTCCGGTCTCTAAATAAGCCAACACATTGTAATGCCCGTCTGGCAAAACACGACCACAAATTTGAGCTCTACCGCTCTGCAACACACAAAAACTTTCATTATTGACATCTCCGCCAGTAATAATCACATCACCAGCATCATATTCCTTGATGCTTGAATTCAATAAGATAAAATCGGCAGATTCGCGTGGAATTTGCTGTAAAAAAGGGATTCCTTGCTCGTAAGCGGCAGAGATCCAGTCACCAATACCTGAGTTTGCCTTCATATGTTAAAATATATAAACTTTTCTATACCATCTCATCACCGAGTCCTCAAAAAGATGTGGATAAAACACCTTTATCAGGTCTTCTAGTACCAATTCGGGCCTAACTACAGCTCCTTCATAAAAATCAAGCCCGCCTTCGGGCCCAATTCTATTATCCAGTTGAAAAACACGATTAGCTTGCCAAGCATTTAGCAAGTCGATTCTCTTTTCATTCATTAGAATCCCTTCACGTGAGGTAAAATTAGAAGGATGAATCCAAATATCTGCGTTTTTTCCCTCTAAAAGCGCTTCCTCCAATGAAAACTGAAGCCAATCCGTAGCACGCCTACTTGACCAAACGTACTTTCCCCCAGCATCAGCAATTAAACGCGCTGTGTAGCTACCCGATTTTGGAGCATACCAAACACCACCAATGGGGCCCCCGACCAAAACTTTGGGCTTTAGTGAATCTGGTTGAGCGAGAACCTGTGCACTCCTTTTTTGATAAGCCCTAGCCGACTCTTCAAATAAACTATCGGCCAAAGGCAAACGCCCAAAAAGAATTCCAAAAACCTTAATCCACTCGGCCTTGGCAAGAGGAGAGACCTCATTCCACTCTGCCATTAAAATCACTGGTATTTTTAATGACTTCATTCTCGTAAAGTCGTTGTGCTTAGCCTCTCCCGTAGAGAAAGTCATAACGAGATCTGGCTTAAGCGAATACAGCCTTTCTAAAGACAATAAAGCACCGTTGCCCAAACTTGGTATATTTTGATCTTCCACATAACGATAAAAAGCCGTGTCGGCGATGTATTTTTTTTCGCTAATCCCTACAATTTTTTCTTGAACTCCTAAATAAAGCATATAACCCAAATAACTCGTAGATAAAATAACGGCTCGCTCCACGGGGACTTTAATTGTGGGTAACGCTTCCCATTCTTTTGGAATCGAAGCATTGCCTTTTTTTTTATCCAATAAAAGCCAGCGCTCGGACAAGATTTCTAACAACCACCCTCCAGAAAACGAATCCACCTTTACGTTTTGAGCAAAATCAAATGGAATTGTTTTCTTTTCTAATGAGTGCGTCTCTAAAACGTCCTCGTTTTTCTCCGCACAACCAACAAAAAAAAGATAGAGGACCGCTATTAAGATTCCAAAGAGAAGTGTTTTTATAAAGTTTAAAGTATTTAAATGCATATAAAGCCTTGATTTTTAATCATTTATGATTTTTTCTCTTCACTATTTACGTAGATAATGTATTTTAGAAGATAAAATCCCTCGAATGGAGTTGTTTTTATTATGAAGACAAAATTAACTTCTTTTCTATCAACGACACTGCTGCTCTGCTCGATTAGCACTTCAATGGCGTTTGCTTCGGAAAGTTTTTACGAAAAAGATTTAGTTCGAGGTTTTATCTCCTTTGGGGCAGATTACCGGAGCATGAATTCGGCGCATATTGATTATATCAATGATATTATTTTTAATTCTATCCCGGATCGCTCAGGAACGTATGACACGCAGGTTGATAACTACGGGCATTTTGGAGATACTTATGTTGGAATGCACTTCAACATAGGTGCAGAATACAAACAATTAATGTCTTGGTTTAACATCAATTTTATGCCAACTCAGGTTTCTAAAAAACCAGCATCTATTGGTGACTTTGGTGATCCTTTATACGATGCCCGTTGGTTTTCTTATGGCTTAACATGGATGTTTGGTTGGAAGCTCTTAAATGAAAACAGTGTTATCAACATCATTCCATCTACAGGTTTAGGCATGAACTTGCTTAACGTTCACTTTCCCTCTATGTATGGCATTATCACAAAGGAGAGCGGTTATGACCCCATTACCGGCGTTGTCGCTCATCCAGAAAACAATCTCATTGTAAAAAATCGTTACTACAGCAACTTTGCTAGCACTGTTAATGCGGAACTCGAAGTACGTTTAAATTTAGATCCCATATCTGTGGGTCTTTATGGTGGTTATCGCTACATTAGGTATAGCGAATTTAATATCACCTATGACCAAAATGAAGAGATAATTTATGTTCTTGGTAGCCCCGACGCGAATGGAGACACATGGTTTATTGGTGCTCGGGTGACATGGACATTTCTTTCCAAAAAACAGTCTCAGCAGAAGCTAAAGCTTTAACTTTTAGATCTATTTTGTTTCTTTGAAACATTTGTGTAGTAATGGCGCTTTCTTGAGCGTCATTTTCTTTTTCCATCACTTTATCCATGGCGATGTAATGGAAGCTCTTTTCTTTTAGTACAAAATCCGTGTGCCATTTGACAACATATTGATTACCTGGGTATTCGAAATTCCACCCTAATAACACCATAGGTACACCCAAACGCTTTAATTGACAAGGTAATTTTGCAAACTGCCCTTGAGTACTTACCAAAACAGCGACATCTATTTTTTTATACATCGAAAACATAATAGCATCGTCTATGAGATCTAGATTAGGTTTTTGTTTGCTAGGCACATTATTGTAATGCATCTGAATTCCCGCTTCGATTAATTTATTTTCAAACCGATACGTGCCTATGTGCTGAATTGGTGCATTTTGATCGGGATTTTCGTATGGATGATAGTAGTGCGCTTCTAAATGAAGCCCCTTTTCTACCTTAAAAAATTGACGAACGGTATGAGTCACCCAGTTTTTAAATCCTCTAAAATCAATGCACGATTGCCTTGAGTGGTGATAGCGGTAATACTCATTCACTTTTTTAAACGTATAACCGTCTATGAATAGCCCCACATTAAAATTTTTTGCTTTATCCATTTTTTCTCCATTGCCTTTACCTTTATAAACGCCTAATAAGAAAAAAAGTTAACCGTAAAATAAAGTTTTACAAACCTTGCAAAACAGAGGAGGGGATCCATTTTTTTAAAGAGCTAAAATCATCGCTTGAAAGCCTTTGCTTCCATTTTAGTGCTTGCTCTGCGTCGCCTTTGGCTTTATATATCTTGACTAAATTAGCAACAGAGCACCAATAGCGAATCGACGGCCCTGTTTTTTGATGATACTCATCAACACTACGTAAATAGATTTTTTGCGCCTCATCATATCGATTCATTTTATAAAGCATATCCGCTTTGATTTGCAAAAAAACAGAATGGTTAGGATAATCTTTTAAAATACGTTTTGCAATTTCAAGTCCTTTTTCAAATTCACCGCGATCAAAATACATCCAAATTAGAGAGGTAGAAAATAACGGCCAAAATAATTTTGACTCTTGAGAAGCTTGATTTAAGTTTGTTAAATGCAAAACTCTTTGGTCCGAAACAAACGGAAGCCAACTAAAACTATTGTCTACATAATAAGCATATATGGAAAAAAATCCCCTAGCATCTAGATCTGGATTGTTTTTGAAAGAGCTGGCAGCACTACGTGTTGTAAAAGCACTTTTCACAGAATGTCCCATTTGACTTTGCACAAAGCCAAGCTGAAAATTTCTAAGGGCATCCCAGACACCCTGAACTTGACAACTATTTAAATCTGCTGCCGCTCTCTGTAAATCGAGAGTGTCTCCTAAATCATCATAGCGGCTAATTAATACAATACTTTTAAGAACGCAAGCAACGCCTTTATTAACCAGCTCGATTTTTTTTAAAGATACTAAGGCGCCCTCATAATCTTGAGCCATTGTTTTTTGAGTGGCATCCTCTGCTTGCTTTTGAAATGCCCCTTCCAAATAAAAATTCTCTACTCCCGATGATGCTTGGAGAAGTTGAAAAAACAGGACGAAGCTGTATAAACTAGTTTTAATCCTTAAACGCATTCTATAAAATATACTTTATTTTATTCCTATTTAGAATAGTAGTGTTTTTCAATTTCAGCTTAAATGGGGCATTTTTTAATTTTCATAAGTAATTGATTTCAAACGAAATAGGTACTAATGAGATTTCTAAAATAAAGATAAAATAAGCGCTTTGTATGTTATTAATTTCACCTTAACTATTGATTTCAGAGGGCTAGCGCCTTGATTTTTATTTAAAGATTATCTATATCGTTAGTATTGGAGGTTTATATGAAAGCCTTAAAAAAAACATCATCTGTCGCTTTTTACCACATCCATTCTGGATTTCAAGCATTTAAAAAGCGTTTAGCTCAAGAATTGATCGTCAGTAGGGGCGTTTATTTAGAAGACTTTGCCGACGATGAAAATCTCTTCCCTTATTATCGACAAGGCGAATCGATGTCTTATGTGGTTGCTAGTTTATGCGGCGCCAATGATCTTGATTAGTTTTTATTTGGAGTGCTGCTACATTCGACCTGCGGTAAAAACTGACTTTTATTTACAGTTACCACTTGTGCGCTTGTATTTGCGCCATTTTTAAAGTTAATTTCACCGTAAATTCCCGTGAATTTTTGAGTCCAATTAATTTGGTTGCTAAGGTTATTTGGTCTTTGTGCTATGCTCTCTATCACAATATTCATGGCATCATAGCTTAGCCCGCTTACTTTATCTCTTGCGGGTTCTGCTCCCCATTTTTTTGAAAATGTTTTTTCAAATTTTTGGTAAGCTTCACTTTTTTCTAAATCCATAAATGGCACGGTAAAGAATGCTCCCTCGACTAAACGCTTGCCTTGTACGAGTAAGTCTCTGCCATACCAACCCGACGTACCTAAAAGAACGCCGTTAATTTTATTAAATGCTACTTGCCCAGCCATTAAGCCAGCGTCACTAGGGTTTGTTGCAGGGATAAAAATTCCTGGAAATTGAAAGACCGAGTCTTGCATATAAAAACGACGCTCTTTGGTACTTACCGCATCTAAATTATTCACGCCCTTCTCGATGTTGCGCCGGCGATTTTCTTGTTTAAAGCGCGCATCGCGCCATAAATCAAATTCTGTTTTATAATCGGGGCGGCCTTCTTCGTAATGCTGATGAGCCAAAATAACCCCGCCACGACGTTCTACGGCGCGAGTAAAACTGTTCGACATTGAATTTCCATAATCTCCCAAAGGGCTTAAAATAGCGAACTCGCTTATATTTAAGCAGCGAGTGGCAAAATCGGCGATTTCTTCGGCTAGGCGATCCATGGTGATATTCAATTGAAAAATATTGGGCCCCATGCGAGCAATGCCATCGTCTGTGGCAGTAGGGGTAAGCATTGGAATGTGTTGAAAATTGCTGCCGAGCCAGGCTGCGACTGTAGCTGAAGGGGCACTCATAATTGGACCTATAATCGCAATGACGCTATCTTGATTGACAGCTTGTTGAGCACGCCATAAAGCCACGGGGGCATCGGCACGAGTGTCGGCGATTCGTATGTTTATTTTTCCATTTAAGCCAGCCATTTCATGCGCGAGTAAAGCGCCTTGGATTGCTGCTATGCCGTATTCAGCAAATTCACCAGAAACAGGGGCTAAAACTAGAATTGTTGGCATCCCTGCACCAGCGTTCTCTAAAGACTCAATCCCTAACTTTGCTGTTTCAACTAGCCTCTCGTGAGCCTTTTCTGGTTCTACTTTTTTGTACCAATAACGAGCAGCCTTGTAACGTTTTTCATTTTGACTCTCGCGCCCAAGTTGCAAATAAAGCCACCCTAAAACATCTTTTTCTACTGGGTATTTTTCGAGAAGCGCGAGTAATTGATCCAAAGTAAGCAAAGAGGCTGCGATTGTTTGAATTGCAATATCTTTGGCACGGATTTTTGCAGCTGGGTTTTTTGTATAAGCCAAAACGCGAAGCAGCGATTCCACACCATCGTAGACCGAGCCCTTTTCTATAGAAAGAATAGCGGCGTTTGTTTCCATTCTTTCGCGGTAAGGCGTT
The DNA here is from genome assembly GCA_012841225.1 of Fibrobacter sp. Classification (GTDB taxonomy): domain Bacteria; phylum Fibrobacterota; class Fibrobacteria; order Fibrobacterales; family Fibrobacteraceae; genus Fibro-01. The sequence continues at coordinate 4,943 of DUVD01000213.1, read as the reverse complement.
CTTATGTAATATTCTAAATACTTCGACGTCACTTTTTCGGCTTCTACTCGATTTTGTTGACGCAAGTAACACTCGGTCAGTAAAATGGAAGCCTTTTCGCCCTCTGCAAAGCGGAATCTTTTTTGGTAGGTATTTTTTAAGAGGGGAATGGCATCGGCGCACTTGTCTGCGCTAATAAGATTTTTTGCTTGCTCTAACGGAGGAAGGGATTCTTGAGCCAAAGAAAAAGTGCTCGAGAGAGCAATAAATAAGATACTTAGGAAAATAACTCTCATAAATCTTTATCGCTATCTTGTATAACGATATGCTCCTTTTTTATCTTTTTTTCCATACTTTCTGGTAGTTTAGCCCAATCGACAATATCGACTTGAAAAGGAAGACCGCTTTCTGAAAACGCTTTTTCTACAGCCACCATTTTCTCAAGAGAAATGGGTTTTTCTGAAACTACTGCAATATTCAATTCTGTATCTGGAGTCAAATTAATTCCAGACACTCGAGGCCCATAAGCGTATACGGAAAAACCTGCGAAATGAATTTTCAAAATTCTTTTGACTTTGTCAAGCTGATCAGATTCTAAACATAAAAGCATGGTTAATAATATAGTAATAAGTTTAATCTTTGGAGTGAAAATTTAGTGCTCAAATTAACAGTTAATTATCTTTTACCTCTAAAATTAAAAATGACTAACTCTGAGTGTGTTAAAACTCGGACTGGAGGCCCCCAAGTGTGAATCCCAGAAGAAACAAACCAAAGTACACCGTCTAGATACCCAAGCCCATGGCTCAAAGGCCAAATCCAATCGATAATGATGTTACCTGGGAAAAATTGACCCGCATGTGTATGCCCAGAAATGACTAAATCGGGCATAATTCGAGGTTTCTCGCCTTCTAAGCCCTTTGGTTGATGATCTAATACTATCCAAGGTCGTTTTTTTTCACCCTGCTTTGCAACCTCAATCGATAAATAATCCAAAGGCATTCTTGTTTTACCTAAATGAGAGGCATATTGGTGATCTAAACGCCCACTCACGCAAAATAATTCGTTGCATGAAGTGGAATCCAAAAGGGTGAGCATGCCATTTTGATTCATCCAAACAACAAAATCATAACCAGATCGCATGAGATAGCCTTCATGATTTCCAATTACACCAAAAAATCCTTGCGGTGCTTTAATTTTCTGAAACAGCGTGTCGATTCCCTTGCTATTCAAATACGTGTCAGATGCATCAGCAACGTCGCCTCCAAAAAATACGGCCTGAGGGGCAATAGAGTCAATGTCGCTAATCAAGCGTTTTAATTTTGATTCTGGAAATCCAGCTGAAAAATGAATATCGGTAAAAAAAGCGACCTTAAATTCTTCCTCTAAGCCGGGCACCCCTATTTCGACATCGTGTAAACGGTAATTCAAATTATTCCATACGCCATAACTAAAAAATACTGCCGTTACTGCCCAAGAAGCCGCAAAAACAAGGCGTAAAAAACGAGGAAGAAAAGTGGGGTGAAGCTTTGGGCGTTTAATTAGGCGATATGCTATCAAGCCTAAATCTGAAACCAAGCTCATTTGCAAATAAATAGCAAACCAAATAATCTCGATTGCAGACAACCAAAAAAAGAAGACGCTAGATCTAGGCACTAAAGTAAGCAAAAACACAACGATAGTGAGAAGAGCAAAAAGGCGGCGATGCTTACCAGTCCATAATGATTTTAAATGCCAGAACCAATACACAAATAGAGATAAAACGAGAAAAATAGAAATAATAACCATATTACCCCAAACGTGCTAAAATGAGATTTAGTATTTCTAAATGCACTTTTTCTTTTGACTGATCGGCGGCAACAATTGACACTTCATTTGGAAAATCACCTGCTATTTCTAAATAGCCTCGGCGCACCCGCTCAAAAAACTCCACTTTTTCGGACTCGAGACGATCGGGAACTTTGCCTTCCATGGCCATGCGCTCTCGACTTTTAACAACATCTATATCTAACACAATTGTCAATTCTGGGAATATTTTTCCACAAGTGATGGCCGATAGGTCCAAAACCATTTGAGTGTCTAAATTTCGACCAAAACCTTGGTAGGCGAGGGTGCTCCAAGCAAAGCGATCCGCGAGGACTATTTTGCCCGAGTCTAATGCCGGTTGAATACACTCTTTGATCAATTGGGCGCGCGCTGCATTATAAAGAAGCAATTCAGTTTTGTCTGACATTGAACCCTTAAAACTGGGGTCCAATAATAGGGCGCGAATTTTTTCTGATATTTCGGAGCCACCAGGCTCTCGAATGCGCAAGCAAGAATAACCTTTCGACTCTATTGCCTTTTGCAGCAAATCCATTTGAGTGGTTTTGCCTGAACCGTCTACGCCTTCGAGGGAAAAGAAATTCTTAGCCGTTTGAAGTTTATTATGTCTCATCTTTTCCGTGACATTTCTTGAATTTTTGACCTGAACCGCACCAACAGGGGTCATTGCGCCCGATTTTAGGCCCCTCATTTTTAACGGGAATTATATTTTTTGGCGCTTGCCTTGTCCTTCTTGTGGCTGGTCTTGGCGTATCGATCTGAGATGGTGAGTCTTTAATTTGACTGCTATTTTCAATCGTCTGCTGAGGTGCTTGTGGCTTAGGAACTATCTGCTCTGGCGAAACTGATGAGCCATCGGGTAACTGAATGCGAATATTGAGAATGCGAAGTGCCGTCATAGAGGCAATGCTTTCTAAACAGGTCTCAAACATTTTAAAGCCTTCTGACTTGTAGACCATTAATGGGTCTTTTTGTGCGTAACCCTGGAATCGGATGGCTTCTTTGAGTTGATCCATGCCATACAAATGCTCTTTCCAATGCTGGTCAATTGTCAATAATAAAATACGACGCTCTAACTGGTTAAAGTCTTCCGTTGGGATGATTTCCATTAGTTTTTCGTACTTATCATGACATTTTTCAATGACGCTTTTTAAAATATCGTCGGGCTTCATATTCATCGCTTCTTTAGCGGAAATACTATAATCGAGATTGAAGCTGCGCTGCAATTCCGTTGTCAAGCCCTCTAAATTCCATTCTTCTGGATAGCGATCAGCAAAAACATATTCAGATACTTTAATATCGGCGGCATCTTCAATACGAGTTAAAATATCGTTTCGGATATCTTCACCTTTTAATATTCGACGACGAACGCTATAAATAACTTTTCTTTGTTCGTTCATTACGTTATCATAATCGAGCAAGTGCTTACGAGCATCAAAACTTTGACCCTCAACGCGTCGTTGTGCACCGCGAATACTTCTAGAAACCAAAGAGTGCGTGATCGCTTCGTCTTCATCTATTTTAAAACGACTCATCAACTGCTTAACATTGGCACCGCCAAAAATTCGCATGAGATTATCGTCTAAAGAAAGAAAGTACTGGCTCGACCCTGGGTCACCTTGGCGACCAGAACGACCTCGCAACTGATTATCGATGCGCCTAGATTCATGACGCTCTGTACCCAATACGTGAAGACCGCCTACTTCGACAACTCCCGGACCAAGAGCAATATCAGTACCACGACCAGCCATGTTCGTTGCAATAGTTACTTTATTTAAGTGACCTGCAAACTGAATGATTTCAGCTTCACGACCGTGATTTTTAGCATTTAAAATTTCGTGTTCTATGCGCTCCGCTTTTAAAAGGGCTGCAATTTTTTCAGATTTTTCGATCGAGGCAGTACCAACAAGCAAAGGTTGTCCGGTCTCGTGTCTCCGTTTAATTTCCTTGACAATGGATTGCCACTTAACACTTTCTGATTTATAAATAAGGTCTTGCTTATCGCTACGGATACAAGGTTTATGAGTAGGTATCACCCAGGTATTCATATTATAAATTTTAACGAATTCTGTGGCTTCGGTTTCTGCTGTACCCGTCATACCTGAAAGCTTAGCGTACATGCGAAAGTAGTTCTGGAAAGTAATAGTCGCGAGAGTTTGGTTTTCTCGACGAATTTTTACTTTTTCTTTGGCTTCTATGGCTTGGTGCATGCCATCGGAATAGCGACGCCCTTCCATTAAACGACCTGTGTTTTCGTCGACAATGATGATTTCACCGTCACGTGCAATGTAATCCACATCGTTCTCAAATAAATAATAAGCGCGTAAAGCTTGGTTAATAAAATGAACCCACTCCGCATGCTCTCCATAAAGATTGGTGATGTTCATGAGAGTCTCAATATGCGTCACGCCTCTTTCGGTAATTTGAATCGACTTATTTTTTTCATCGACGGTGAAGTCTTTTTCCCTAACCAAATTTTTTACTAACGCATCTGCTTGTGTATACTTTTCGGTCGCATCTTCTGCAGGACCGCTAATAATCAGAGGAGTACGTGCTTCGTCAATTAGGATGGAGTCCACTTCATCCACAATACAGAAGTTCAAATCCCTTTGCACTAAGTCTTTTGGCTCTACGGCCATGTTATCGCGCAAGTAATCAAAACCAAATTCATTATTGGTACCGTATGTGACATCTGCCGAATAGCTCTCACGGCGCTGCGTGTTGTCTAACCCGCTAATAATAAGGCCGACTTGCAGGCCTAAAAAATTATAAACACGACCCATTTGTTTCGCGTCACGGCCGGCCAAGTAATCGTTCACCGTAACAACGTGAACGCCTTTACCAGAAAGCCCATTTAAATAGACTGGTAATGCAGCGGCCAAGGTCTTACCTTCGCCAGTTGCCATTTCAGCGATCGCGCCTTCGTGAAGTACAAAGCCACCAATCAACTGCACATCAAAGGGCATCATCCTAAATGGTTTTACTGAGTCAGGATAAATTTCGCGCACTTTAGCGTATAAACTAGCCGGCAAGTAAACTTCATGTTCGGGCTTGCCTGCAGCTAATTCTTCTTTAGCTTGGTTTACAGCAGGCTGCAAGTCCTCTCCCAAAACAGAAAAATCAAAACCGTAATCTGGGTTAAA
>DUVD01000212.1 GCA_012841225.1 Fibrobacter sp. | reverse complement strand
TGATACTTTACGCGCTTTTTCTGCTATAGAGGGTTCTGTGGGTTTTGAATCGGCGGGCATAATAAAGTTTCAAGGTACTCGTCATCGTCGTCCAGTCGATGATAAAGGGTTCTTCTCTTTTGATTCCTTGCCCTCTGGCTTTGCTTCCTTGGTTTTTATGCCGAGTGAGGAGACGCTGCCTTATTTTTCTTATGGTAATTTAAATCCAGGGTTTGTGACAACACCATCGACTTTTGCTGCAGAAAAAGAGCATTTGCTTTTAGCAGATTTTGAAGGTCTCAACACACAGCACCGTTATGCCCCTTATGTTGGTGATTCCACTGGCTGGTGGTATTTGGTCTCACATGAGGGCATTTCTCTTGAATTTGGAGACTCCTTACTTTCAGGTTATCCTTTAGTAAAAGAAGAGTCCCAGTACATTGCTTTTAGTTTTACTGTATCACCAGAAGTTTTAAACCCCTGGGTTAATTTTGGAATTCAGATCGGCGGTAACGAGTCTACTTACGATTTAAATGGTCTCGATTCTATTGCCTTTAAAACAAAAGGTTCCGGAACTGTTATACTGCAACTTTTAGGAGCAGAGGCATCGGTGGGTTTAGAAGATATAAGTGACTGGCCTCAATTACCTATAGATTTACCAGAAAAATGGACTCGAATAGCCGTTCCTATTAGCGAATTGGCGCCGTCTTCAGAACAGTTAAAAGAAGTTCGTTTAGTCGCTTGGGTCTTTACTGCGAAGGCTGACTTTTCGTTAGATGACGTTGAGTTTATTGGTATTTCAAAAGAAGAAATTTGGTTTAAATAAATGCCTAATGCGACTGGAGTCAGAAGCGTTGCTTCAAATCAAAACGCGGTCCACGCAGACTTAGAAAAACTAGTGCGCCGTTATTTAGGCTCGCAGTACCAAAGGCCTTTTGCTTGGCATACTATAGAAGCATTTAAGCAAGCGCAAAGTTTTATCTCGTCTTTTACAGAGCCAGTCGTTTTAGATTCGGGCTGCGGTAATGGAGAGAGTACTTTTGTTTTAGCCACAAAATTTCCCAAGCACCCGGTGATTGGAATCGATAAATCTTTATTTAGAATATCTAAATCAGAAAGCAAAGAACAACCGGTTAATGCATTATTTTTGCAGGCGGAGCTGCTCGATTTTTGGCGGTTAGCGTTGCAGGCAGAGTGGAAAGTCTGTTACCACGCACTTTATTACCCAAATCCATGGCCTAAGGAATCGCAGGTGGGTAGACGATTTCATGCTCATCCTATTTTTCCAACGCTTCTTAAGCTGTGCTCTAATATTGAGCTCCGCACCAACTGGAAGACTTATGCGGAGGAGTTTTTAGAAGCATCTCAAATAGCAATTAATCACTTGCAGGTGAAAGCAACGCCTGTTTTAGAACAATGGTTGCCGAAAGACCCAGAGACTGCTTTTGAGCGCAAGTACTTAGCAAACGGGCAAGCCCTTTGGCGTGTGAAAAAAAAGATATAATTTCAACTGTATTTTATAGAATTATCATCGAGAGAGAGCAAAACTAGCGTTTTGTGGGTTAGACAGGTTGTTTTTTGAGAGTGACGACTTCGTTTTTCTATATTTTTAAAATATAATAGTCGAGGATTTTTATGACATTCGAAGAAATATACGCACTAGCCTGCGAGCGCAAAAAAGAAATGCCAGAAGGCAAAGGAACCACGGAGTTGTTTCGCAAAGGCGCTCATGCCATTGGAAAAAAATTAGTGGAAGAAGCTGCCGAGTCTTGGATGGCCGCCCGTTACGAATCAAAGGATGATCAAGCACTCGAATTATCACAAGTCTTGTATTATGTCGCCGTGATGATGGCAGAAAAGGGATTAACTCTCGAAGAGGTTTATAAAAAATTATGATTAAAGTGGCGCTTCCCAACAAAGGCATGCTTTTTGAGCCAACTCAAGAACTCTTAAAAACTTGCGGCTATAAAGCAAATAAACCTTATAAAACTTTAACGTCTATCGACACTCAAAATGATGTGGAGTTTTTCTTTTTGCGTCCGAGCGATATCCCTATGTATGTTGGACGCGGTATTATAGATGCAGGCATCACAGGCATTGACTTTAATGCCGAAGCCGAAAGCCCTGCGATCAAGGTTGTCGATCTTCCCTATGGAGCTTCTAAGCTTTGCGCTGCAGTCCCAAATAATAGCCCCATACAGCATTTAAGCGAACTCAAAGACAGTCGCATTGCTACTAGCTTTCCAGGAATTGTAAATCATTTTTATAAAAAGAAAATGAATATTATTGAATTGGAAGGCGCTGTAGAAATATCAGTTAGCCTTGGCGTCGCCGATGCTGTTGTTGATGTTGTTGAAACGGGTACAACCTTAAAGCAAGCCGGACTTCGCATTCTGGGCGAACCTCTTTTCAAAAGCAATGCCGCTTTGTTTTGTCACCCAGACAAGCAAAATGAAATCAATGTTCACACCCTTATTCGGCGTATTCAAGGCAAGCTCGTCGCTCAAGCCTACATGATGATCGAATACGACGTGTCTGCAGAACTTCTTCACGATGCCTGTGACATGACTCCAGGTTTAGACGCACCCACTATTTCTAAACTTCACGGTAAAGACTGGTATGCGGTAAAAGCGATGGTAAAGCGAGAAGAAGCGAATATCATTATGGATAAATTATGGGCTATGGGCTGCCGTAGCGTTCTTCTATTTGGTATTAAATCGGCGCGTATTTAAAGATTTTTATGGAAACATTAGCATACCTTGCTCGACAACCTATTTTAAATAGAAATGGTAAAATATTTGCGTACGAGTTACTGTTTAGGGATTCTCCTTTAAGCGAAACTGCAGTTATTCGCAATGGGGCGCAGGCAACGGCCCAAGTT
>DUVD01000211.1 GCA_012841225.1 Fibrobacter sp. | reverse complement strand
GCGGTTGGTTTCAGGCAATATGTCCGTTAGATATAAACTAATAAATAAATCCTTACTTTTGCAAAATTAAATGTAAATGTGGAACGCTTTCTCGCGCCCCCCATGATGTGCTTAGTCATAGGTAGTTGCCGTAATTCAAGCGGACATAATGACCTTAAATTAGGGGGTGTTTTAGTCTAGAGCGGTTTAATTTACATAATTGATGAGTCCTTCTACCATTTTATCTTTGAGTTAAAAGATTATTTTGATAAGTAAATTTGGTTTTACGAATAAAATTGTGCAGTGAGTCAAATTTTTTAATATTTTTTATCTAAACAAGGAATTAGATTATGCGGGGAAGTAAATACGTTTTTTTGATTATCGCTTTACTGTTATCTTCATTTAGTGTTGTTTTTAGCGCTAATGTTGCGGTTTATACGCTTGACGAGCAGTTTTCTTCAAATAACTTGACTGTTTTACGTTTTAAAGTTGAAAATAACTCTCAAGACACAATTAAAGACTTCGAATTGCATTACCATGTAGTTCAAGATACAGGCAAAATAGCCAAGCCGGAAATTTATTATATGCCGGCAGGCATGGTAAACTGGGTATTCAATAGCAAAACATCCGCTACGTTAGTTATTTATTTTCCAGGACTCTCTTTGTTTCCAGGTGAAATTCTCGGTGGAGAATCAGGCTTTTCCATTGGCATGCACAACACCGATTGGAGTACTTGGAGTAAATCCAATGACCCTTCTCAACCCAACAGCAATCAATTCAGTGTTGCAAATAATATAGACGTGATTGCTAGTGGTGAATCCGTGATGTTGGGCAAAACTAAGTACAAAAATTGTCCTGTAGTCCAATTCGTCGAAGTTCAAAGCGACACTATCGCGCTGCAGGTTCTGCAGCAATTGAATTCCGATATTTTAAATCTTTCTATTAAAAGTCTCGAAGGAGATCTTGCTTCAATTAATTTGAATGAATCCACTGCCGATTCCTTGGGTCAAAAAATTTGGCGAGGCTACGTGCCTGTGCAAGACACTAATCGGGGTGAATTTTGGGTCGAATGTAATGGTCATAAGCTTACCTACTTCGCTTATGGTTGGATACCAAAGGCCTCAGAGAACGCCGTCAACAACAGTCTATGGGAATCCAACGAAGCCTTTGTTCAAGCCAACTTTGATATGGGTTTTAATCAGGGTTTGCGCGCTAAGGAGCGCCTCATTTTAAATACAGACTCCCTTGGTAAATTTGTTGATGCTCGCTTTATTGCCAACTGGAAGTTTTACAGACCTTGGGAAGACCCAGGTGAACCTCAGATTCCTGGTATTTTGTACCCAGCCTTTGGCGCAGCATATGAACCAGCCGAAGATATGGATTCTTTAACATTCGAATGGACTTCTCTTGATGGTATCGAGTGGTATAATTTGTTAGTGATGAAGGATTCAATTGGAGGCGATACCATTGTCAGCATCACTATTGAAGGCACTAGCATTAGAATACCCATTTTTCAAGAAGCTGGTAATTACGTATGGTATGCAGATCCCCTTATCGAAGTGAATGAAGGTGAAGAATACGATTTTGAGCAGATAAACCCAAACACACCTATGATTCTTCGCAAAGCTTGGTATAAGCGTTTAGGCAGCTATGCTAAGAGAACAGTGAAAAAAGCCACTCAAATTTTTACCCCTATAATTTATTCCTATGCATACGATGAACCTCTTTGGAAATCAATAAAAACAAGCATAAAATATAGCCTCAATCCGATTGGCATTATAACAATTCTTGCTCCTAACATAACGTTACATACAAAAAAGCTTTCAATAAATAAAAAATTAACGTATTTGGATTTGTCTTATCGCGATCAGGCTTATGAATTTGACACCTATGACTGGAATGCCTGCAAGGACAAGAACCACTTTTGCGCCAGTAAAGACACGAAAGTTTTACAAACGGAATGGAACACAGAGTACCATGTTAACGAGATCACTTGGGACAAAGTTGTTTTCAAACCTAAAAAATCTGGAAAAATATCTACTGCAAGTAATCGTTGCTGGCTTACTATGGCTCAGGCCTTGAACCATCACTATGGTGGAAGCATTCCTCAAGATCAGATTATGTATCATGTAAGACAAAATTTTTCTAATTACGAAGGTGGCGGCCCTTTAGAGACAATGCAAGCTGTCAATTATGCTCTTGGCATGGACATATTGGATCAAGCATTATTCACAATTGCAGCACAGGCGTACAAAGCTGGATCAACCCTTCCCTCTTTTAATGGGTGGAGCATATTTTCTCCGCATGTGGCAACAATCATACAAAATCTTGAACAGGGCAAGCCCATCGGGGTTTCTCAATTGAATGGCAGTAAAGAAATTCAAGCTCATTCGATGCTCATTGATGGGTATAAAATTCAATCTAATGGTAACATGCATGTCCATTTATTAAACACAGATAATATAGGTAGCTCTGAATGGCGTTATTATTGTAATTTCGGATACTTGGGTTTAGATGTTCTCTTAGAATTAATAAATGAAGGTTTTGTTCACCTTGTGAATGCCATATCTGGCAAAAGTTTCGATACCGATGACATATTCTTTTCGTACTTTACTCCTCCTACATTCGTCTCCGCTCGTGCAACAGACACTCGTCTCTTTACTGATTCTGATGGAGACGGTATGATTGACTTCGATGAAGAAGAACGGTTTGGAACTTCTTCTATTTCTGTTGATACTGATGGTGATGGCATTGAGGACAAGCAAGAGATTTTTGATTACGCTGCTTGTCAAGATCTTTACAACGTTGATAACCTTGCCGACATAGATGGCGATGGTATGGACGCGCAGTTAGACATCGATTCCGACGGTGACGGGTTTTGCGATTTACAGGAAGCTGGCTATATTAAAGACAACATATCAGCTTGTGCTAGATTTGATCCATTACGCTTTCCAGTAGATCAAATTCCACTTTGTGAAAATTACAATGTCGCTTGGCTCGCCTCAGATGCCATTTATATAAATGATAGAGCATTTTGCACGGATCAAAACGGAAAATATTGCCCTGTAGTTTCTTTTAATGGTGCTTCTACCGAAGAATACGGCGTTCGTATGGGTGTTAGTGCAAAGCTAGGAAGCATTTATTCCGCCAAATCAGTACTTATGCGTAATAACGCTCTTGTTACCGGCTTTGTGGAAACCCAAGCTGTATTGGTCAAGCAGAGTTCTACAGCAATTGTATTAGGTAATGTCAAAGAGCATTCAAACACTAGAGTACAATTAAAAGAATACTATGCAAACTTGTTGAATAGTAAGCCGTTGAACACAGATTTCACCGAAAAAAGAAGCGCCAATGTTAATGCCAACGAAACGAAATCAATTAAAAGTTTTATTGTTGCACCAGAAGGGCTTAATCTCACGGTCAATTCCAACGGACGCCTTAAACTTGAATCTGGAAGTTTTACGTTGAGTTCGCTAAAAATAAACAATGATGCTATGATTGAAATGCCGGAAACCGGCAATGTTGAACTCTACATCGGTAAGGAGTTTCAATGGAAAGGTAGATTTACATCTAACAACTTTGCAGACATTGCCCAGAGGCTAAAAATTTATTATGTAGGCAGCAATTCTTCTTACATAGAAACGAATTTTGCAGCAATGATTGTAGCTCCGAACGCAAAGGTAGTTCTCGGCCAATCGGGGAAGTATTACTACGGGTCAGTTTATGCAAAGAGCATTGTCGTCCATCAGAACACTAAATTCACATGGATCCCGTATAAGTCGCCATCGGGGAATCTAGCGATGGCTAAAACAAATTAGTTTTATGGTATAGGATAAAAAAAGATATGAAAAAAGTCATTGCCGCGAACCTGCTAATAATTGTTTTATTATTGATTTCATGTAGAATTTGGGATGAAGACAGTACTGTTGGTAGCCAAACATGTGATCGATATGATCAAGCCGTTGCTGTTGGATTTTCGGCTTTTGCGACAACAATCGCCGTCGACAGTGTTCAATTCTTTATGAATGGAATACAAGTCTGTAATTCTCATGAAAAAGAAATATTTAGGAATAACCGAGGATCTCAAGGATTTCAAGGGAGTTTATATAATAATCACTATGAAAGGTGCGTTAAAAACTGTTATTCAAGTTTAGATTCAATTGTATCCATAAATACTTTCGGATGCGGGGTCGGCACTACTTGCGATAATTTCGAAGGTGAATTAAGTAATTTTTTAATAAAAATTTATTCTCCTAATACAATAGATTCCATTCTGTTAACGAGGAATGGCTTAGCACAAATGGCTTATAACAAGGCATATAGAATTTTTCCCAAGTCAGATTCTACACTAATGAATTATTTTGAAGAAGATCATTTTGCACATATAGGATGCCAAGGCGATTTTTGTTTAGCAGAGCACTCCACGGACTCATTGCTTTGTATTGACTCTCATTCCGATTCGCCTAAAAAAGAATTTAAAAATACTTGCGAAGACTATTGGAGTGGTTTGTATTGAAAAGCCAAAAGTATAGGATAAAAAAAGATATGAACAAATTATTGTTTTTTGCACTTTTTATTTTTCTAACATCATGCACTACGAATGTTTCTGATGAAGATTCCTCAGGAATTGTGGATGTGGATCAAAATTATATAGAAAAGAATTGGGTTGATCTAATAATAGATTTTAATCCTAGATCTTCGGATGAACTTTCTTATGGGCGCATCGTGTCTTTTTTAAAGCCAAACTCAAAAGGCTCTTTAGATACATTTACTGTAACTACTTCAGTGAACGATAAGCTATTCATGAAAGAAGATAAATTTATTTTCATAGGTGGCGGGACGAATGAGGCTTGTTTAATAAAAACAGAAAACCTAGATCTTGCTGAACATGATATGGCTTCTGAAAATCGGGATACTATTTTTTTGAACTATGGCAAATCTAAATTGATGGATTATATTCCGTATCAAGAGATTCCACCCATAAACACTAGTTTACTAAAAAAGACTTTATCTGTGATTGACTCAAAAAGAAATTTTGTTTTGTCGGATACGATTATTTCTAGCTATACATTTGAAGCAAAGAACTTCTTAGATGGAATTAAGTTTGAAGAGTATTATTTTTTCGTGGAATATACAGTTGATTATTGTGCAGGAGGTGATATTATTATGTATCCAGAATCTGTGAAAAGAAAAATGTATTATCTAATAAATACAGGACGAGATCTCCCTAGGGATACTACAATAAATTGGACTTTGGTGTATACAGATCAATATGGTCGAAGTGATTCGTTGGAGATGAAGACTTTATTTAAGTAGACTCTTCTTTTATTTACCAAGGTTTGCGCTTAGTTCGGCATATAAAGTAGCTTTTGAAATGCCTATTTTGGTTAGCTCAAGCGGACATAATGACCTGAAACTAGGGGGGCAAACTGGCCCAGTTATTTAAACGGTTAGGAACAACAACAGGTATCTTATGAATAAGCAAATCAAAATCTTTTTTCTTCTTTTATTTACGATAATTTCAAGTGCACTTGCATCTGTTGATTCGTTGTATGAAATAAACGGATCGTCATTTAATGAGCGCAATAAGACTAAAGGCCCTAAGGCTTTGGTTAAAGTCAATCACTCAATAGGAAAAGATGTAATTTATTCTGAGCCTGATTACAAAAAACATATAACACAGGATACGATTCATGTTTCTTTGAAAAAAAGTACCGAACAATGGCTCGAAATGGAGAAAAACTCAGATTATTTCGTTTGCGTTGATGATATGAAAGGAGGCTTTTGGAAGATTAAGGATTTTTCTTACAAAAAAACATCTGATAGTTGTATTCAGTTGAATTCTGGCAACTATGTGAAATCGGGCAAAATTCATTATGCCACTAAAATGGGAAATGCCTTTACATTTAATCTTTTAATCGGCATGAAATATATCGATTTAAGAGGACAAAAGCATTTGCTCGGATATAATAATTTTGATAATATGCGACTTACACATAATGACAGCAACCCTTTTTTATTTATTGATTCTGCGAGAAATGAAGAAATAAACAAAGTACTTATTGTCGATAAATATAAGATCACGGAATGCGAATTTATTCAGGCTCTATGGGATTCTATACCAGCACAAACTAGAGATGATTTATGGGCAAGTCATAATTATTGGGTAGAAAAAAAGAAGAGTATTATAAAAAATGGATATTGTGATGCTCACGATTCCGCAGCAATTAGGATTAAGCCTTATCAAGCTTTAGTTTATGCCAACATTCGAAGTATTCGAGATGGATTAAAACCGGTTTATTCTTTTGAAGAGTCTTTGGATTGGACATCCGTGGGGGTTTTTGAAGATGGAAGTTTTGGCATTAAAAAGGAATTTTTTTCTTTTAACAAAAATGAGACCTTTGTTATTATTCATATAAGTAACCCTGCAAATGGCTATCGCTTGCCTTATTATGATGAGTGGATGGCTATCGCTCGAGGAGGAAAACAAAATTATAGGTATGTTTGGGGGAATAAGAATGATTCTATTCTAGCTTCTCAATACGCTTGGTTTGGTGTTCGAGATCCAAACGACCGTTATTTAAATATAAGGCCAGATTTTCCTTTTAAAGAAAGTGCCCTTAAACATTCTTGTGGAGAATGGCTACAAGAATCTCGTCCTGTGGGTATCTTGAAACCCAATGGATACGGCCTTTATGATATGGCGGGACTAGTTTGTGAAAATGTGATGTTGCCTGGTAAGAGAATCTTTAATTCAGAAAATCTTATTTGCAAAGGTGGTTTTTTACCTGATTCACTACAATCATTAAATCTTGGTTCTCATTGTGATACTGATATAACTCGTGATTTTACTTACCAAGGTTTGCGCCTAGTACGACAAATAAAGTAAACATCCGAACGGAGAACCAATCGCCTCTCCTTCCTTATCGTCTCTAGGAACTAATTTTTCTTCATTATGCCCGTTTCTTGCCCCTATTTGTGTTAGCTCAAGTGGACATAATGACTTGAAAATAGGAGGCCACCCCGAAGACTTCACTATATTAATGCGCAAACCTTAATTGATTTTGACTACATTTGTACGATGACTAACAATACTGTTTTGCAAAAAATCCAATACGCCCTGCACCTCGAAATCGCCGATATTCTCCGCATGTACACTTTGGTCGGTGTTACGCTCGAGCCAAAAGTAGCTACAGGCTATTTTATGGATGTGAAAAACGAAAATTTTGTTTCTTGTCCAAACGATATGCTATGTGCCTTTCTTGAAGGCCTAATCATAGATCGCCGTGGTGCTAACGAAAAAAGCCCTAATCCGCCTGTTATCAGCGACGAACCGTTGACCAACAACGCTATCTTTAAAAAACTGCGCGTTGCTCTGAACTTTCACGATGAAGATATTCGTATCGCTTTAGAACGCGTTAAAGTCGACACCAAAAAAGTGGATTTATCGGCTTTATTTCGCAAAATAGGGCATAAGCATTACAAGCCTTGCACTGATTCTATTTTAGAATCTTTTCTTATGGGCATTCGGATTGCTAAGTAACGGCAATTTCACACTCATAGAATAAATTCAGAGTATATTTTATTTAGAGGTAATTTATGCAAAGAATTCTTGTTTTTCTTATTTTGTGGTCGGTAAGTGCCTTTGCGATGTTGCCTCAAAAAGTGGTCGTTGGCTATTGGCAGAACTGGTCTCCTATGACCCTGCCTCAAATTCATAATGCTTACAATGTGATTCAAATTGCCTTTGCCACTACTAAGTCCGGTAGCGATTGCGATATGGAATTTAACCTGCCTTATTCGTATTCGGTGGCTCAATTCAAAACCGATGTGATGGGTTTGCAAGCGCAGGGCAAGTCTGTGATTCTTAGCATTGGTGGCGCGTCGGATCCGGTGATTTTAGATAATAGCGCTTCGGTGACTACTTTTGTGAATTCGATGAACGCTATATTCATTGCTTATGGTGATGTTTTTGATGGGATTGATATCGACTTAGAGTCTACTTCTTTGCAAGTGGGTGCTTGGACTATGTCGAGCCCTTCTGTGGTACAGACTAATATTATCGCTTCTATAAAAACATTGATGAAGGATTACCGCGCTCGTACCGGTAAAAAAATGCTATTGACTATGGCACCCGAGAATGTGTATTTGCAGGGTGGTTTGTCTACTTGGCAGGTGGGTAATGTGAATGGCGGCGCTTACTTACCGATTGTCGATGCTTTGCGAGATTCTATTGACTTGTTACACCCACAATACTATAACGCAGGTGGTTCAAAAGGTGGTATAGTCGCTTGGGATGGCAAAGTTTATTTTGATACGGGTAGCCCTGATTTTTTAACTTCGATGACAGAGACTTTGATTAAGGGATTTACTTTGGTTGAGGGTAAAGGGGTGTTTTCGGGGTTTCCGGCTTCTAAAATAGCGATTGGATTGCCTGCAAATGATTGCACTGCTGCGGGTACTGGTTATGTTACGCCGGCAGATGTTGCTTTAGTAATGCAGTACTTGCGTGGCGAAATACCTAAGCCAGCGGCTTTTAGTTTTACCTTGCAAAAATCGTATCCAGATTTGCGTGGGTTGATGACATGGTCTATTAACGAAGACGCCGACGCCTGTAATGGGGCGTGGAGCTTTGCTGAGAACGCAGAAAGCGTAAACCAAACGACTCGATTGATTCCTTACAAGCAAAATAAATTGATTAGGGCCATAAAAAATAAATACGATTTACTAGGGCGCCTAAAAAGTTATTAATGGCAGTGCGTCGTTATTAAACATATATTTTATGAGATGAATACAGAAAACAAAATTGCTTTATTAATTGACTGCGATAATGCTCGCCCCGATGCGATTTACGGCATTATGAATGAACTCGCCAAAAATGGAATGACCAATATTCGCCGCGCTTACGGCAACTGGAAAAACCATTCGGCCTGGGAAGAAAAACTCCATCCTTATGCCTTGCAACCAATGCAGCAATTTCCTTATACAAAGGGGAAAAATGCGACCGATATCGCGATGACTATCGATGCAATGGAACTTTTATTTACTGAGGAGCTCGATTACTTTGCGATAGTGACTAGTGATTCGGATTTTACGCCGCTGGTGATGAAGATTTTATCGAAAGGCAAAAAAGTGATCGGTTTTGGTGAGCGAAAGACACCGGATCCTTTTGTAAAGTGCTGTTCCGAATTTATTTATACCGAAAATTTTGCAGAGCCTTCTAAGAACGAAGTGGTTGAAATTAAGGCTGTCAAAAAAACAAAGAATGAATTAAAGGGCGACACCGAGTTAATGAACTTATTAAGAAACGCTATTCAGTTTATGAAAGAGGAGAACGGCTGGGCATTTCTCGGTAAAATTGGTCAATACGTTTCTAATAATTCTTCGATTAGCCCCTCTAACTATGGGTTTTCTAAATGGTCCGATTTAATTCGCACTACGGACTACTTTGATGAAAAAATGATTAACGAAAATATGCCTTACTTTAGATTGAAAAAGCAAGAAGAAAAAGTGGAACCAAAAGTCGAAAAGAAGCCTGTCAAAAAAGTAGAGAAAAAAGCAAAAAAATAGGGGCTTAGGTGTTTGCCTAAACCCCGAGTTTTAATTGGATTGATTAACGGCGGCCCGCGATATATGAAATCGATTGGGTCGCTTTTATTTTGTTGTTTTCAAAAAGTACAATTCTATAGACACCGTTTTTAGTGATGCCAAGGTCTTCCCAGCTGGAAACGTTTTGGGCGCTAGCCATTTTTTTGCCTTGTGTGTTGTAGACTCCAAGTGTCGCGTGGCCTTCGCTTAATAGTTGTTGCGTTTCTGAAGAGAGGATAGGGAGTTCGCCTTGATGTAATATAGGACGACTTACCCATTGCTTGATTTTTGATGTCTTTTCAATGGCAACGGAAAAAGTCAAAAACACTTGTACTTCTTCGGTGGGTGACTTCTTATAAACAAGCGCTTGGCGGATGGTGTACTGGTCGCCATTAACAGAGAGGTCTGGGTATTGGCCGACTTTTGCTGTTAATGCGGTAGCGTCAATTTCGGAATAGATTCTGGAATCGGCGCCATAAGCGACTGTTTGGCCAGCCTTGTTGTACCAATGTCCTGGATCTACTGCGGTAGAGGTGGCGTTAAAGGAACCGTCTGGATTAACGCCATAGTACGCGATTTCTTTTCCTATTTTGCTACCTAATTCAGATTCGGTCAAACCAAAAGCAGAGGCAATAGAAGCTGCTTTTAAGGGAACTGCAACTGGCTCGTAGTTCGATTTAGGCGCCATCACTACATTATAAGCTAATTGTACGGTGGTTACTGTTGGCGGGATATAGGGGTCATCAGAGCCGTTGGCTTCTCCTAGCAAATTAGTGTTAGAAAACTTGACTTGGTAGGGCCATTGTTCATCGTTGGTGTCGTCGTCGTCCCAGGTGTGGTGCCAGTGTTCTTGAGGCGCACCAGAAACGATAAGCCATAGATTAGAGCACGCTGCGGGTACTGTAAAACTCAAGGCGCCTTCAGGATTTTGGCCTGTGTAGTTAAGGCTAGCCATGTCGCTATAAACGCGTGTGCCGTTACTTAAGAGCGCTACAAAACCATAACGCCAGCCACCTTTATCGATATTTAAAACGCGGTACCCACTGGCTCCTGCTTTGCCTTGAAACTGCACCGAGACGACTGATTCGGTTTTAGGGGCATTTAGTTTAATGCTGTTATAGCCGTAGTTTTCGATGGCGACAGAGCGATCCACAATCCAAAAATTGTCATTCGCTTTATTCATTTTTACTTGTGGCCTTTTGTTAATATGGTTTGCTCCTAAGGCTTTTATGGCGGGGAGGTCCCATGTGGTTAAGCGGGCCGCGTGTTCGTATATTTCATCGTTAAATTCTTTTTGGGAAACCTTGAAGATTCTTTTGTAAGCATCGACAGGATCTTCTGGGCGGCGAGAGTCTCTCCATAAGTAACCCATAAAATCGATGCCACGTTTGTAGGCCCAATAATCGGGTAAGAAGTAGTTGGCAT
>DUVD01000210.1 GCA_012841225.1 Fibrobacter sp. | reverse complement strand
TGAATACTAAAAGAACTATTCTTTTCTATATTTGGCTCCGTCCTAGGCATTAAGTCTGGACAAAAATCAATCACCGGTTTGTGAGAGTCGCTTCGGTGGTGAAACTTGGAAAACCATTTTTTGCTTTTGCGACTTAGTTACATACCGGGTAGTTTAACCGATTAGGAGTCAATCATGGCAAATCTGCCTTCCGTAGAAGACCTGCTTGCTGCAGGCGCTCATTTTGGTCATCAGACACAGCGCTGGAACCCAAAAATGAAACCTTATATTCTTGCCGAAAGAAACGGCATCTATGTTCTTAATCTTTCAAAGACGCGCGAATATCTTGATGTTGCAGCCAAGGCTGCTGCTCGTATTTCTGCTTCTGGAAAGGGCGTTCTTTTTGTAGGAACCAAACCTACAGCACGTCAAGTGGTTACCGAAGCGGCTGCTTCTTGCAACCATTTCAGCGTTACTAATCGCTGGCTCGGTGGCATGCTCACCAACTTCCAGACAGTTCGTAAGTCCATTAAGCAAATCGATAAAATCGATACAATGGAAAAAGACGGTCTTTTTAAAGAACTCAACAAAAAAGAAGTTTTAGACAAAACACGTGAACGCGATAAATTGCTTTCCGTTTTTGGCGGTATTCGCGAAATGGGAGCTATCCCAGGCTTAATCGTGCTCACCGACTTGAACCACGAGAAAATTGCTGTTGCTGAAGCTCGCCGCTTGCATATTCCTATCATCGGCATCTGCGACACCAACGTTGACCCAACACTCGTTGACTACCCTATTCCAGCAAACGACGATGCTGTTAAATCCATTAAATTAATTGTAGACTATATAGCTAGCAGCTTAACTCCTCGCTCTAATGTCGCTAAAGAAGCGAACGAAGCAGCTACGAGGAAGTTTAACAGCGGAGGCAAATAAATGATTATTACCGCTTCTTTGGTAAATGAACTCCGCATCAAAACAGGTGTGGGGATGATGCAGTGCAAAAAAGCACTGACTGAAACTAATGGCGATTTAGAACAAGCTCTTGATTTACTTCGTAGACAAGGCGCCGCTGTGGCAGCTAAACGCGCAGATAAAGATGCAAAAGAAGGTCGGGTTTATCTTGTTGAAACTGGTATGCGTGCTGTCGCTTTTGAACTCAGCTGCGAAACAGAACCAGTTTCAAAGAACGAAGATTTCAACGCCCTCGCTGATCTAGCCACTAAGGCTGTAATTGCACAAGACCTCTCCACAGTTGAGGAATTGGAAGCAGCTACTGTCGATGGTGTTAAGATAAACGACTGTCTTCAAGATGTACTTGTTAAAATTCAAGAGAACATTAGCTTTCGTAAACTAGCTACTCTCAAGCGTTCCGAAAACGAAGTATTTGGCATTTATTCTCACATGTTTGGTAAAATTGGTGTTATCACCAAGCTTGCTTTCGAAGGAACCCCTTCCGACGAAGAAGCCCTCAAACAAGTGGCTAAAGAAATGTCGATGCAAGCCGCCGCTTTTGCTCCAGTTGCAGTTGATGCCTCCGGTGTATCGGCAGAAACGCTCGAGAAAGAAAGAGAAATCGCTCGTGCACAAATTGTCAATGAAGGGAAAACAAAACCTGAATTTGTTGATCGTCAAGTTGAAGGCCGCGTGAACAAAATCCTTAAGGAAATGGTTCTCGAAGATCAGGAATTCTTTATTGCCGATAAAAACCCAAACAAGCTTAATGTAAAAGCTTATTTGACAAGCATTGCACCTTCTCTTGGACTTTCTAGTCTTAAATTAGTTGAAATGATTCGCTTCGAAAGAGGTAATTAATGAGCAGCGCATCAAGATTTCGCCGAGTTCTACTTAAATTAAGTGGTGAAGCTCTTGCCGGTTCTAAAGGCCATGGCGTGGATTCTGAAATTTTAACAGCGATGGCTAGTGAAATAGCTTCAGTTGTAAAATCTGGAGTACAGGTAGCCCTTGTAATTGGTGGCGGTAATTTGGTGCGCGGCATTTCTGCATCTGCAGGTGGCATGAATCGTGCTGCAGGCGATGCTATGGGAATGTTAGGAACAGTCATGAACGGAATTGCCATGCAGGATGCTTTAGACAAACAAGGCGTGAATAGCGTTGTGATGTCGGCCATCCGCATGGAGCCCGTTTGTGAATTTTTTGATCGTCGCAAAGCTATTTCTTTGCTTGACGCAGGCAATGTGGTGATTTTTTCAGCCGGTACGGGAAATCCGTACTTCACTACAGACAGCGCTGCAGCACTTCGTGCTATCGAAACAGAATGTGATGTAATTATGAAGGCCACCAAGGTCGATGGTATTTATTCTGCCGATCCAATGAAGGATCCTACCGCTACACGCTTTGAAACCATTTCTTATACAGAAGTGATACAAAAAGGCCTTCAGGTAATGGACACGGCAGCAGTCGCTTTATGTATGGAGCAAAAAATGCCCATTTTAGTCTTCCAAATGATTAAAGGAAACTTGACTAAAGCGACTAAGGAAGGTACTTTAGGTACACTCGTGCACTTTTAATTTTTATTATTGCGCAAGAAATATAAAAGAGGTTTTTTATGTCAGAATACGTGCAAAAAATGGAAAAAGCTGTCGAAGCAACAGATCGTGAATTTTCGAAGTTACGCGCGGGGCAAGCTTCTCCCGCTATTTTAAATGATATTCGCGTTGATTATTACGGCACCTCTACGCCCATTTCACAAATTGCTAAAATTTCCATTCCAGAACCACGTGTTTTGTTGGTAAGCCCTTGGGAAAAGCCTTTGGTGGACGCCGTAGAAAAAGCCATTCTCGCCGCAAATATCGGTGTGACTCCTATGAAAGATGGGAATTGCATTCGCGTGGCCCTCCCTATTTTGACAACGGAACGCCGCCAAGAACTCGCCAAAATTGCTCGCAAGCACGCCGAAGATGGTCGCATTGCCATTCGCAATATTCGTCGCGATGCCAACGATTCCATAAAAAAACAAAAAGACGTTCCTGAAGACGAACAAAAAAGACTTCAAGATGAAATTCAAAAGGCGACAGATAAATACACTGGTTTGATCGATAGCGCTCTCCAGGAAAAGGAAAACGACATCCTTAAGGTCTGAGCGTGAAAAATCAACTCAGACATGTCGCCATAATAATGGATGGAAATGGAAGATGGGCAAAGCGTCAAGGTTTTGAACGTTTTTTTGGCCATCGTAAAGGAACGCAGGCTACTATTGATGCTGTAGGAGTCGGCGTTGACTTAAAGCTAGAGCATTTAACTCTTTATGTTTTTAGTTCCGAAAATTGGGGGCGGCCTTCAAAAGAAGTTGACTATTTAATGAAACTTCTTGTCGAAATGGTCGAGCAAGAACTACCCAATTTAATGGAAAAAAAAGTGAAATTAAAGGTTATTGGCGACATTGAACGATTGCCCAAAGACCCTCGCTTTAAGTTAGAGCAAGCT
>DUVD01000026.1 GCA_012841225.1 Fibrobacter sp. | reverse complement strand
TGTTATGAAGCAAAGTAAAGAGGATGTCGCCATCGACTTTTTCGGATTGAATAATCGTTTTATAAGTCTTTTTAAAGGCTGCTGCGCTTCTTGTTAATGTAGGCGAAATTCGACTGTCGGGCAAAAGAATTTTTGCTGTAATTAAACTCTTATGTAGTTTGGTTGCATTCTTTTTTGAAAGGCCTAGTTTGCTTTCGATGCTTGCTGGATGCAATTTAGAGCTGCCGTTAAAGCCTTCTGGAGCAGCAAAAGGAATGCGTGCTTCATTGTACAGGTTTTGCACCATGCTCTCGATTAACCCTTCTGCTTCGGTTCTTAGATTATGCATTAACATGGCGGTAATCAAACTGAACTGAATGCCTATCCAGACGTCATGAGCTTGGAAGTTAAATTCATCAAGTGGCGAACCGTCGGCGTGCACCAAATTAGCAGCTCCAAGTAATGGGCTATTTGCCTTGTAATTTGCTTGGTAGACTTTTTTCAGGGAACGGCGCACCTTGTCTTCGTCGGTAAGTGGCGATAGTTCAAGAATTCTTAAATAGGTGTCGGCGAGCATGGAGTCTGCAAAAACATCATCGCTATCTAAATCGATTTTTTCAAGCCAAGAAGGAGCAAATGCTTTGGGGCATTGAGCGGTTAACCATTCTTTTTTGAATTTTCTTAGCTGACGACGAGACAAAGCGACGTCATCTGGAATTTCGGATTCGTTTAGCCAACGGTTTATTTGAAGAACCATTTCTGCTTTAGAATCGGAGAGGATGATAGAGCTTTGCACCGCTTTTTTTAAAGCTTGAATTTTATCATCGACAATGTCTTTGGCTTCGATTGGCGTGATATAAAAGTGGAAGTAACCTTCTTGCTCGTCCCAGAGCGCTTCGTGAAATTCTTCGGCAGCGATTTCCGATTTAGCATTCCAATCGGCAGCGTGAGCTTCGTCGCCTAAAATTTGGGCGATACGTGACGCTGCTCGGAGACCCGCAATCCAAAGTGAACCACAATAAACGGAAATGCCGTGAGAAGACAGGTTGTCGAAGGTATCGTCTGTGCCATGCGTGAGCGGGAAGTTTTGGCCTTCTTCGACCATAGCTTCTAAGTACTCCATACAAGCGTAAACGGCTTCACGACAATCGTTTAATACAAAGCGATCTCCAGTAGTGTTGTAGTGACGAAGCACCATCAATACAAATTTGGGAGCGAGGTCTTTCCACTCTTTAACATTATGCCAGTCGTAGGCATCTGGTTTGGCGTCAAAAGGGTTACCTAAATCGTGAATCACCGCACCGCGAACTGCTCTAGGCCCTTCTAGTTTGGGGTCTGGTAAGTCGGCATAAGGGTGGTTCACATATTCGTGATGGCGTCTTTTTGTGTCGTCTGCAGCGAGAATCGCTTGGGCAAAGTGACGCATTACGGCACCATCTAAGCGAGGTAAAAAGGCGAGCAGTGAGAAGCTCCCATAAAAATAGACATCAAGCGAGTTAAAGAATGGATAGTCAGCGCATTCCCTTACGAGGAAGCGGTCTTCGCGGTCCCATACGGTAGCTTCGGCCAAAAAGCTCAAGCTATTTAAAGTAAGACTTTTTAGATCGCTTTGCTTGTCTTTAGATTTTGGATAGACTTTTTTTAATACCTCTACAGAAATCAAATTGCTATAAGATTTCTCAAGTTCTGCTGACACTTTGGCGTCGGCGGCGAGGGTTTCTTTAAGAATGGCTTGGACTCGGCCAAATGCTTCTGGGTAAAAAGCGGTGTATTTTTTTTGTGATTCTAAACCGTTGAGGTGAATAAAAGGAAAATCTAGGACGTTGTTGAACTGAAACGAAATAGTTTCTTTTGGTTTTAAAACGGCTGTGACGGTGATGGCACCAGCGATGGTTTCGCGCCCACTGTATACGTTTTTAACAAATGTTTTAGAGGTGCGACCACTTTGAAGCGCTGCTTCGAGAACAGTAGCAGCGGTGTTTTGATAAAAAACAGGTTTGGTAGTGACATTTAAATTGTCTTTAGGGTTCCATGCAACACTAATGCCCATGCAACCATCGAAGTCGCTTTCGGCTAAACGATTTTGATTATAAAACTCGACACCTCGAACTTGACGGCCGTCTTGGACATTAAAATCGAACTGCACTCCTTTGGGGTATCGCGCTGTAGGCGTTAATACAAAAGAAGAGTCTTGCACGCCTTGGCGATCTTTTTGAACGGCGTAGCCGCAAAAACAATCTTGCACTTGAACTATTGTGATTTCGCGAGTTTGCGCGGTTGTATTTTTAATAGTGAATTCGGTTCCAGAAACAGGCAAGCTTGAGAGGCGTTCTTCGTTAGGCAAAAGGTAGCTGAACTGAGTGCGGCTAATTTCTAGCGCTTGGTTTTTAAAATCGGTTTTGCTTACAGGGTAAAGCGCGGTGTAATCCATCTTGGCAGCGTCGTAACCGGGCTGACCTAAGTATGTTTGTTCATCATCCCAAGCGGCAGTAAGAGCACCGGCGCTTGCAATTTCTTCACCGACAACGCCATCAAAGAAATCGATTAAAACCGAACGATTAAAAGCAGGAGAAGTGGTGTCGCCTTTTTTTATAAAGTTGTAAGTGCGATCGCTCCATTCAACTTGCCAGCGAGCCAAAGCCTCTTTGTTATTGACAAAAAACTTTTTGTCTTTTAAAATGCGATTGAGCTTGCTTTCGGCTTCTTCGCAAGTTGTCTCGGTAAAAACCGGCGCCTTTTTTGAATCTAAAAGAGGGTAGAACGCATTGCGACGTTGGAATAAAGCAAATTGACTAATCACCAAAGGAGCATTTGCTTTGTTTACAATCGATTCTCGAAAAAAGAAATCATTTAGCCTGAGGTCTTCGGGTTTATTGGCTCGGACTTGAACTCCAGGAACGACGTTCATCAGAGGAGTTGTGCCTCCAGCGGTAACTGTATAGGTGCTGCCAATACCACCGACGGCAATGCCTGTAGTGGCTGGTGTTGTAGAAAGGGGCGTGTACCAAGGTTGAATAAATTCAACGGCAAGCCCCGGGGTCATTAAATGCTTTACAGAGTCATTAATTTTAGCGTTTTTGAGATATTCGGCAAACTTCATTTTTCACCTATTATAAATAGATTGATACTAGGGAACAAAGTTAATTTAAAAAAAACAAGGAGCTTCTTATTAGAAGCTCCAATGCATTGAAAAGTAAAGTTGATTTTAGTACGAGCGACGAGGTCTACGACTGTCGCCACCACCAAAACCGCCACCGCCACCACCGCCAAAACGGGGAGGACGTGCTTCACGTGGTTGTGATTCATTGACGCGAATAGCGCGGCCGTCGATTTCTTGTCCGTTGATCTGTTCGATGGCGTTCATTGCTGCACCGTCATCGTCCATATCTACAAAGCCGAAGCCCTTGCTGCGACCTGTGTCGCGGTCCATAATAATCTTTGCGCTCTTTACTTCGCCGAATCCCTGAAAGAGATTGGCCAAGTCGCTATCGCCGAACGTAAAGGGGAGGTTACCTACATAAATGGTTTTCATATTAATCCATGCTTGTTTGTTTAAGCTGATTACAATTGTAGAATAAAAATTGAAAAAGGGAAGTTTTTTTTTGAAACTATTTCTTTTTAAACTTCTTTTTACATAAAATGCCCTTTTTAGCGTTTTTTAGGCATCGTAGCACCGATGCTGGTGCTTAATTTTTTTCGAAAACAGCTCAAAGAGTCATTTTTAGGGATTTTCTTAGAAAAAAAGAGGAATCATATTATATTTGCGACGTGTTTAATTTTGGAATTATGGCTTCCGGAGCCGGAAGTAACTTTAAGGCGCTGCTCACTCAAATAGAAGAGAAGCAATTGAGCGCCGTATGTCAATTTGTAATTGTCAATAATGGCAATTGTGGCGCTGCCCAAATTGCAAAGGCTCATGGCATCCCTGTTTATCACATTTCAACGGTGACTCATCCCGAACCAGTGGATTATGAGCAAGCTTTTTTAGACGTCGTAAATACGCATGCAGTTGATTTTTTATTGCTTGCTGGTTATATGAAAAAGGTGACGGATTCTCTTTTAGATCGATTAAAAGACCGTGTCTTAAACATTCATCCATCGCTCTTGCCCAAATTTGGTGGGCAAGGTTTTTTTGGAATTCGCGTTCATGAGGCCGTTTTAGAAGCCCGCTTGGCTTGGACTGGCGCCACAGTGCACTTAGTAAGCGGTGACTACGACCAAGGCCGCATTTTAGGGCAATCCGTTGTTCCTGTTTTTGGCGGCGATACCCCAGAAATGCTCGCAGCCAGAGTGTTAAAGGCAGAGCATAATTTGTATTGGAAAACATTGCGCGACTACGCTACTTCTTTAGGTTTTTAATTTCTTATGAAGTATTCTTTGCCCCCTTATTTATTAGAGGTCGTTTCTCCCATAGATGGGGAAAAACGATTTTCTGCTCAACACCCTAATAAAATTATTATCGGAGTCGATGAAGTGGGTCGCGGTCCTTTAGCAGGGCCAGTTGTCGCCTGTGCGGCAGTTCTTAAAAACTTTGAAATCGATTTAGGGCTTAACGATTCCAAAAAGCTATCCAAGGCTAAACGCGAGAGTTTATTTGAACTCATTAAAGAGCATTGCTCGTGTTATGCCATAGCCTCTGCGAGTGAAGCAGAAATAGATGAGTTGAATATTTTGAATGCTAATTACTTAGCAATGCGCCGCGCATTATCTGCCATAGGGGTTTCTAATTTAGACGCTCCGGAGGGGTGTATTCCAGTGGAATCCAAAGGAACTTTGCTTAGTGATCTAGATTGGCTGATTGCGGTAGATGGTAATCTAATGATTTCTGGCGTTTTACCACAAAAACAGATACCCATTATTAAAGGCGACTCTAAAATGGTTAGTATTTCAGCGGCATCAGTGCTTGCGAAAGTGTATCGAGATCGCTATATGGAGCGTTTAGCTATTGATTACCCGGGCTACGGTTTTGAAGCCCATGCAGGTTATGGCACTAAAAAACACATAGAGGCTATTCGTCTTTTAGGTTCAAGTCCTGTTCATCGTAAAAGTTTTCATCCAAAAAGCTTACAAAACAGTTTTTCTTTTTAAGGGAACACCTTTTTAAGGTGAATAAAATTGTATTATTTCTATACTTTTTTACGGAGGTTTTAGTGCTTAGCTCACCAGTCGTCCAAATGCTTTTTCAGTCGGACCCAGCCACTATGGTTGTTTTGGCTATTTTAGCCGTCATGTCCTTTGGCAGTTGGGGCATTATTATTACCAAATTTTTCTCTTATCGCAAGAATCAAAAGTCTAATGCTTCGTTTTTTTGTCGTTTTAATCAAGTAGAGCAATTCATTGAGTTGCAGGGCTTATGTGAAACGTCAGGAGATAGCGCTCTTAAAAGGCTTACTAGCGAAGTGCTCATCGAAGCGGCTAAATTCAGTAACTTTGTGAGTTATGATTCCATTCAGCATCGCGCCTCTCTTTTAGAAGATACTATTCAGCGCTCCATTGAAGGCCTACGTCTTGATGAAGACCGCCATTTAAGTTTTTTGGCTATTAGTTCTAACTTATCTCCATTTTTTGGTCTACTCGGTACCGTTTGGGGTATTATGTCTGCTTTTTTCGAAATAGGCTTGCATGGTTCTGCTGATCTTTCGGTAGTGGCACCTGGTATCGCAACGGCTCTTGTGACTACGGTCGCAGGTCTTGTGGTCGCGATTCCCGCTTCTGCAGGCTATAATATTTTTGTAGCGCGCAATAGCCAAAACGAAATCGCCTATTATAATTTTGGTTCTCGAGTACTCAGCATATTTAAGCGCGGAGACTTACTCGCTCTAGAAGAAGTTGCTGGTTAGGAGGTTTTTTTGAAACGCAGTCGCAGCAAACCTCTCAATCAAGAGATGAACCTCACTAATATGATCGATGTCGTTTTTTCGATCTTGATTGTGTTTATGATTTCGGCCCCTCTAATGAGTCAAGGAGTTAAAGTAGATCTTCCCAAAGCGGAAGCACCTACCATGGAACAAGAAAAATTACTTAAGGTTTCTATCACTAAAGAAGATGAACTTTACATTGCCGACATGAAAGTGGATATAAAAAACTTTAATGGCGTTTTTAAATCACTTTGGAACGGGGAAATGGCCGTGGTCATCAATGCAGATGAAGCGGTTCAATACGGGCTGGTGATGAAAGTCGTATCGGCAGTGCAAAAAGCAGGTGTTAGTAAACTTGGGTTTTTAACATTATCGCCCAAAGAAAAACTAGGTCAATGATCGATAAAAAATCACTATATTTTTCTTCCGGTTGGAACGGTTCCATTACAAAAATTGTCGTGGTGTCGCTGTTCTTTCATATAGTGCTTGTGGTGGGTTTATTTTTATTCAATAAAATTGATTTTAGTGTAACTCCCGAGCCCATTCCCGTTTTTGAAATGATTCAAGTGGCCGATCTTCTTCCCCCGCAACCAGTACAGCGCGCCCGCCCTAAAGTGGAACCCAAACCAAAAATACAAAAAGAATTACCCCCCGAACCTAAAGAAGAAGAGAAGCCTAAAAAAGAAGAGCCCACCCCAGAAGAAGACCCTCCAGAAGAGCCTGTCGATGATTTTCCTATAGACAACATGGATTTGCCGGCAATGGAATCCTCTAGCCTGCACCCAGTTGGCTCGCTTGACATGGATCCCTTAATGCAAGTATACTTAGAGCGATTAAAGCAAATTATTATGCAAAACTTTAACCCTCCCAACGGCATGAACATTTCTCGCGAGGCTAAAACAACGGTTCAATTTACTGTAGATCGTTTTGGTAGTATAACCGATATTTCGTTAAGAAGCTCTTCGGGTAATAAAACTTGGGATCACTTGTCTATGCGCGCTATAAAAGTTTCTAAAGTCCCTGAATTGCCCCCAAATTATAGAGCCCCAGCTCTTTCTTTAAGCTTTAATTTCACCCCTAATTAATTTTTTAATTTGTTTTTCTTGTATATAATTTATATCTTCTGACCTGTGTATGAATAAACTCTTGACTTTTATTTTCTCTTTATTTATAGCAACTCAAGTTTTTGCTGCTATAGATACCATCGCTGTCGATGTTGGGATTTCCGTTTTTAAGACAATGCCTATAGGTGTAGTGCCTTTTTCCGAATCCTCTGGAGAGGCATTCGATTGGCCAGATGAAAAAGCACACGAAGTAATAGAAAGAGATCTTAATTTATCGGGCCGCTTTGATGTTATTTCCTCTGAAAAATTTGATTTGGTTAAATTTAGTCGAGCTAGAGCCAAATTTTACATTACGGGAAGAGTAGAAAAGGCCTTAAATAATAAAATAAAGATTTCCTTTTACCTATACGCCACTCAAAGTAAGAATTTAGTGTTAGGTGAAACTTTTACGGTCTCTCTAATTGATTCTCGCCAAGCTGCTCATGAATTTGTGGATAAAGTTATTTTTCAGTTATGGGGCGTCCATGGCGTTGCTTCAACAAAACTTGTTTGGGTTTCAAAAATTGATGGAGTTAAACAAGTAGTAGTTGCCGATTACGATGGTTTCCACCGCCGCCAACTCACCTTTGATTCTACTATTAGTATGATGCCCGTGTGGAGCCAAAACAATGAGCGCGTTATTTTTGTGAGTTTTAGAAACAATAAGCCTCAGCTATACATTAAAGATATCGCGACGGGTACTCAAAAGCGTTTATTTAAAAACCTCGAACAATCTTTTAGCCCTGCAGTTAACCCGAATACCGGAGAAGTCGTTTTTTCGGCCATCATCGACGGCAGAACTGACCTTTATGTAGGCGACTACGAAACGCAAAAAGTGCGACGTCTCTCTTTCTTAAAATCTTCGCAAACGAGCCCCTCTTGGAGCCCGAATTCCGCCGAGATCTTATTTACAAGTGATCGTGGAGGCACACCGCAAATTTATGTGATGAATAGCGACGGCACCGATATGCGTCGAATGACGTTTATGGGTCGTTACAACGAAAGAGCCTCTTGGGCGCCCACCGGGGACCGCATTGTTTACACCTCTATGGATGAGGGTAAAATGAATATTTATACATGTGCTATTGATGGTTCCGATATCGTTCAACTCACTTCTAGTGCAGGCAATAACGAACGTCCCAGCTGGTCTCCAGATGGCATGTTAATTACTTTTTCAAGCGACAGGACGGGAACGCATCAAATTTATATTATGCGAAGAGACGGGAGTAATGTCACTCGTATCACCAAGGGTGGGGAAAACACAGCACCTACTTGGTCCTGGTACCCAGTACATAAACAAACCAAAAACAAGGAAGGTAGAGAATGAAATCAATTTATGGTATTTTAATCGCAGGTTGCGTCGTTATTGGTTTAACGGCTTGTGCAAAAAAGCAAGAACCAGTAGTTGAGCCTGTAGTTCAAGAAACTCCTGTAGAGGAAGTCGCACAGGTCAATACAGTTAATGAGGATTCCCTCGCTGCTCTTGAGCGTGATCGTTTAGAAGCAGAGCGCTTAGAAGCCGCTCGCCGTCGCTTGCAAGAGATGATGGATCGTTTAATGTCCGAAGATGTTTACTTCGACTTTGACCGTTCTGAACTCACTGCTGAAGCAAAAGAATTGTTAGGTCAAGTGGGCGCGATTTTAAATCAAGAGCCTCGCTTTACTATCACAGTAGAAGGGCATACCGATGCTCGTGGCACCGAAGACTATAACATGACTTTAGGCGGTCTCCGTTCTACTAAAGTTAAAGACTTTTTAAGTGCTTATGGCATTGCCTCCGAACGCATGGAAACGATAAGTTACGGTAAAGAAAAGCCTAAAGTAGATGGTAATTCCGAATCCGCTTATGCTCAAAATCGCAGGGCTAATTTCCGAGTGAATGTTAAGTAACAGAATGTTTTTGAACTCCTTAAGGAGATCTTTTATGAAATCCATATCCGTTCGTTTCTTAATTTTATTTTTGATAGTTCTCATTTCGGGTTGTTCTAGCATTACTGCGCTTAGGACCAAAGAACTGAGGACTGTTGGTAATGTGGTAAGAAAGGATGTCAAAGAAGAAATCAATAAAGTAGTCGATCAACG
>DUVD01000209.1 GCA_012841225.1 Fibrobacter sp. | reverse complement strand
GTGTATCAAAATTTTGTTTCATTAGTCGCAATAAATGCCTAATGAATTCTAAATCGGGGTTTTCTCGATGAGAAAGTAAACGTCTATCTACATAAAGTGGCAAAATAGAGGTGAGCATTTGGCCATAAACATCAAATTGTAATTGAGTATTAGCACCATTCCCAAGTCGCACCGGGCCATTGCCTAAATAGCCTTCCCAGTTTGGAATTCGCTCATCGGGGACGGGTTTTCCTGTGAGGGTGTATAAGGGAGAAATATCATTACCAGCACTTGAGACAATGTTTTCTATGTAGCGGAAATAGCGTTCCATTTCATCAAAATGCCCAATGCCTGCAAAGGCGCGAATGGTGTAGTAAGAGTCTCGCATCCAGCAGTATCGATAATCCCAATTGCGTCCTGATCCTGGCGATTCGGGTAGAGAAGTGGTTCCAGAAGCGATAATCGCGCCCGTATCTTCAAATTGATGCAACTTTAAAACGAGTGCAGAGCGAATCACTTGCTCTTGGAAAATCCCGTGAATAGACGTCGATTTTATCCACTGTTGCCAATAGCGAATCGTCTCATTTAAAAAACGTTCGCCCGTTTCTTCTAAAGGGGCTTCTATGGGTGGACCATAAGAAAAAACTAGCCATGCTGTCCCCGAAAGAATCATTTCATCGCCGTCTAAAATAGAACTCAAAGGAAGATTAGTCGTTAGGCGAGTTGTCGCTTGCATGCCTAAGTAGCGGAGGTGGTTACTTCCCTGTACGATTTCGACTTTGGCTCCGTTTTCTGGTGCCATAGGCAAGCAACGCACTTGAACTTTTGGTGAACCAGAAAGTCTTTCTATTTTTCTAAAAAGCATATTAGGCTTAAATCGCCTACCGTGTTCGGCAAAACGGGGTGCAAAATCCGTAATGCGAATTTCGCCACCGGGCACTGCGATTTCAGTGCAAAGTATATTGGTGTTATCTTTATAGTATTGACGTAGTGGACGAGAATCAAGTGGAACGACTTGAAACACGCCGCCAATTTTTTCAGTAGCTAATAAATTACCAAAAACAGGGTAAGAATCAAAACGTGGCAAACACATCCAACGGACAAAACCTAAGGTATCTATGTATGCCATAAAAGAGCAGTTGCCAACTACACCCATATTATATTTGTGGGTAGCCATATAGCCTCCTTTTTAAGATGCAGTACTTTTAATGTATAAAACTTTAGCAAGTTTTGTGAAAAAATACTATATGGGCTTCTAAAACGACGTTTCTGCGTCAAAAACAGGGTTTTAGTTAATTCGGCAAAAAAAAAGGAGTGTTGTCTACAAAGCGAGTTAGACTTTTTTAACTTGCCTTATTATGGCACGAGCTAGAAAAACAATAAGTCCGGATCCTTTTCAAAAACCAATTTTGCAGCAGCTTTCTCCAGAGGAAAGTCGCCCAGGAGAATTAAAGGAATTTTTGGCTCCTTCGCGTGCCGAATTTGACTTGGTCAGTTCTTATGCTCCAGCAGGAGATCAACCTCAAGCTATAGAAACTATTACTAAAGAATTCAAAGCAGGTGAAAAATTCCAATGCCTATTGGGCGTGACGGGTTCCGGTAAAACTTTCACTATGGCTAATGTCATTAAAAATGTAGGCAAACCCACACTTATTTTAACCCATAACAAAACGCTCGCCGCCCAGCTTTATCAAGAATTTAAATCGTTTTTTCCAAATAATGCGGTAGAGTACTTTGTAAGCTATTACGACTACTACCAGCCCGAAGCCTACATTGTTCATACGGACACTTTTATAGAAAAAGACGC
>DUVD01000025.1 GCA_012841225.1 Fibrobacter sp. | reverse complement strand
TTTATGGCATAGCAGCCGATGGCAACTATGGCGTTGCACTAAATAACGTCCCTATGAGAGGCAGCTCTGGCACCATTTTCCATCGTATCGAGAACACGCTCCTAAGCGAATCCTATGAAGCCCTAAACGCACGTCTTATTATTATGGAATACGGCGGTAACCTTGTGCCCGGCACCCATAAGGGCAATGTAGAATGGACTAAAAAAATAATTTCACGCCAAATTCAGACTATTCAAAAAGTCAATCCCAGTGCGGATATTTTATTTATAGGCCCAGCCGATATGGCAAAGCAAATAGATGGAAGTCTCCAAACATACCCAGGGCTTCCCCTTGTTATTAAAGCACTTAAAGAGGTCTGTACCGAAAATGGCGTCGCTTACTGGGACATGCACCATGTTATGGGTGGCAACGGCTCCATGTTAAATTGGGTCAAAAGAAACCCAGCTCTAGGGCACACCGATTACATCCATTTTACGCGCCAAGGAGCAGCCCACATAGGCAACCTCTTTAGCAGCGCCTTAAAAACTTACTACGATTTTTTCAAATTTAGAGATGCTCATAAAATCGATGACGACAAATTAAAAAATATCCAGGCATTTGCCGATTCGCTAAAATCAGTCGTACCAGATTCTACAGAGAGCCAAGTGATTCAGGAGGAACTGTGAAATTATTTTTACCCCTATTATTTAGTTTAGCCACTTTGGCGGTGGCGACGGATTTTCAATTAAACCTTGCCGACTACGCCTTTATAGACACCACAATCAACGAAATTCAATTTCCGCGAGGCGACTCCAGCTACAATCTTTTTTATAAAAAAATGGACTCCCTTGTTTTTGAAAACAAAGGCCAAGTTCGCATTATTCACTTTGGTGGTTCACACATTCAAGCCGATGTATTCTCTAACCGAGTACGCGAAAACCTAGTCAAAAGATACCCAGGATTAGCGGCTGGTCGCGGCTTTGTGTTCCCCTATTCTGCAGCAAGAACCAACACGCCCTCCAGCTACGCCTCTTATTACAAAGGCAAGTGGGACATGAGCAAAAACGTCTTAAAAGAAATCACAAAGCCATTGGGCCTTTTAGGAATCGCCGTTAGCACCATAGACCCACAAGCAGAAGTTTCCATCTTTTTAAACCAATACAATAGCACTCCCATTTGGTTTTTCAATCGAATACGCATCCTCGGCTATTCCGATCTTAAAGACGTAGAACCCGTCATTATAATGGATTCCAACACCTACCGGGGCAAGCTAGATTCGGTCAATCAATCTTACCTCTTCGACCTCCCTCGGTCTACAGACTCACTCATAGTCTCCTTTAAATGGAAGGACACTTTAAAACAAGATTCTTTAATTCGCCTCATCAAGATCGACTCACTAAATAAAGACACTGCAAAACAAAAGCTCACCCAAGTTGAATTGGTGGCCGCCGACTCCATGTTCCAAGACACTTTAATTTTAACCGACAGCTTACAAGGTGACGCTCACAAGTTCACACTCACGGGCATTATAGTCGAAAACGAACACCCTGGAATCTCTTATACCAACGTAGGCATTAACGGTGCAAAAGTCCAAGCCTACCTAGTATGCCCCAACCTACAAAGAGACCTCTCTTTTTTTAAACCAGACCTAATCATATTCTCCATAGGCATTAACGATGCACACGTCGAGTTTTTTAACGATCAAAAGTTTCAAGACGATTACGACTCTTTAATAACAGTCGTCAAAACAATCGCCCCCGATGCCGCGATTTTATTTACGACCAATAACGACGCCTTCAGAAAAGGCAAAAGAAAAAATTACATCCAGCACCCCAACGGCGAAATCGCACGAAAAGCGTTCTTCAAAATGGCAGAAAAGTATGAAGCCGGCGTGTGGGACTTGTTTTCTATAATGGGCGGCCTAGGCTCCATGGCAAAATGGGAAAAAGCAGACCTCGCCAAAAAAGACAAGGTGCATTTTAAATCATCTGGTTACAAGCTCCTTGGCGACCTGTTTTACGACGCCCTCCTTAAAACTTACAACAACCACATCGCCTATTTACCCGCAGAAATACCCGTCGTAAAAACGCCACCACCTGCAGAAAAAACACCCACCCAAAAACCCATGTTAAAAAAACCAACCTTCGAGAAACAAACAGAAAAAACTAAACCATGATCGAACGCATCATCTCTTATTTTTCGCTGATCTTTTCTTTTGATCAGAATGCCCCACTGCTCTTTACCCAGTTTTACTTTTGGGCATTTTTTGCAGTCATCTTTGCTGTGTTTTCGCTCATTCACAATAAGCTATTTTTGCGCAATGTATTTTTGTTTTTTGTCAGCTTGTTTTTTTACTACAAAACAAGCGGCAGTTACGTACTCATCCTTATATTCACTGTGGCCATCAACTACTTTGTAGCAAGATTTATTCACAGCACCGAAAAGCCCAAATGGCGAAAAGGCTTTCTTGTTTTTGGCGTACTCATTAACTTACTCACACTCAGTTACTTTAAATACACCTACTTTTTTCTCGACTTTATCCACCAAGTATTTGGCATAGAACTACACGTTTACAATTTCTTTGCGGCGGCGGGCAATCACTTTTTTCAAGGCCATTCTTTAGTTGACCGAATCATACTACCGGTTGGTATTTCCTTTTTTACCTTCCAAGCCATTAGCTACATCGTAGACGTATACCGAAGAGTTGTTACCCCTGTCAATCGCTTTTTAGACTTTGGTTTTTACCTCACGTTTTTTCCACAACTAGTGGCGGGTCCCATTGTACGCGCCAATAAATTTATACCTCAGCTTTACAAAAAATCTTACTTACCGCGCCGCACCTTTGGCCTTGCCGTCTTTTGGATATTAAACGGACTAGGCAAAAAAATCATCATGAGCGACTACCTCGCCACCAACTTTGTAGACCGCGTATTTGAAACCCCGCTCCTATTTACCGGCTTTGAAAACCTACTAGCCTTATTTGCCTACTCTTTACAAGTATACGCCGACTTTTCGGGATACACCGACATCGCCATTGGCGTTGCCCTACTCATGGGATTTCACCTACCTCAAAACTTTAACTCGCCTTACAAAGCAATAAACCCAGGGGCCTTTTGGCGTCGCTGGCACATCTCGTTATCCACTTGGTTGCGTGATTACCTATACATCCCCTTGGGCGGCAACAGAGGCGCTAGCGTAGGCACCTTCTTTTGGATAGGCATTATCTCCATAGTAGCCACCATCCTATCTGGTAGTATTTTAGTAGCCATCGCCCTAGCGAGCCTCTTTGCCTTTTTAGGCATTTACTCTTACTTTAAACCCCAAAATAGACGCTCTATAACCACCCAAATGAACAGCATGACCACCATGTTGCTAGGCGGGCTTTGGCACGGGGCTAGCTGGAATTTTATGATATGGGGTGGCCTCAATGGCGCCGGCATGGTTTTAAGCCGTCTTTGGAGACGCTACCCCACACCCGTCAGAGCCATAATCATGTTTTTTATTACCATAGGCTGCATAAGCCTTAGCAAGCACAGCTTTCACCCGCTACTCGCCATAGCCGCCGTATGGAGTGGAGTCATTTTTGTAGGGCTATACATAAACCTAATGTTCAGGCTATTTACCGACAAAACCATCTCTTGGATTCACAACGCCTGGAACATAGGCCTCACCTTTATTTTCATCACCTTTACACGGCTATTTTTTCGCTCTGGATCTAACTTAGACCCCGCCGAAGCCAACGAAACTGCCTGGGAAACAGCCACCAATATGATCCGCCAAATAGGATCCCCTTGGAACTTAGGTACCCTAGGAGAAATGGCCTACGAATACAGAAATATAATAGGCGTATTTGCATTAGGCATGGTCATTCACTGGCTCCCAGATCGCTTTAAACGTCTTTACCGCTATGCCTTTGCGCACTTTCCCTTAGCCGTGCAACTACTAATTACCTTTGTAGCCGTATTCGTTATATATCAATTTATGAGTGCAGACTCGCAGCCTTTTATCTACTTCCAGTTTTAGGTAAACACAAATTATAATACCCACTATTTGCCCGAATACAAAGACCACCATAAAGCGACCTCAGGCATTATATTTTTGAGTATTCATACTCTTCATATATATTTTTATGTGCATATCCACTTATGGATTCTGAAGCCATTAATTCTTTATGCACATTTGCCGGCACGTTATAGTATTCATATTTAGACCCATCATTGAACAAAACAACTAGCCTTTTTGAATTTGAATCATACCCAATTGAAGAAATATTTGATGAAGTTACTCTAGCCATTTCCATAATTTTCCCCTTTAGAAACTGATTTAATGGATTTTAATAGTATATACATATTTTTAAGAATGAAAACAAACCAATTCACTTTTATTCGCATGTAAAAACACCCGCATTCACTATTGCATGAGTAGTTGTGCGAAAGTATATTTTAACCAGGTCAGCAATTAGAAAACAAAAAC
>DUVD01000024.1 GCA_012841225.1 Fibrobacter sp. | reverse complement strand
CTGATTCGCAGCCAAGAGGAATTACTTCAAGCT
Organism: Fibrobacter sp.; assembly: GCA_012841225.1. GTDB lineage: Bacteria > Fibrobacterota > Fibrobacteria > Fibrobacterales > Fibrobacteraceae > Fibro-01. The sequence continues at coordinate 4,076 of DUVD01000024.1, read as the reverse complement.
ATGGAACAAGACCAACGTTCTTTACGCGAAGAAATCTCTCCTGTGAAGCGACCTGCTTCCGGAGGAAGCGGGCAAGTGCTTGCTTGATCGATGAAGATAAACGTTAAAGTACGCGCTCGTTGCAAAAGAGAAGGCGTTTCGGGGCCTCTTCCCGATGGTTCCTATAAAGTCGAAGTAAAAGCGCCTCCAGTAGATGGCTCCGCTAACGAAGCGGTCTGTAATTTATTGGCACAATTTTTCAAAAAACATAAAAGAGAGGTGCGCGTGGTTCTCGGGTCTACCAATTCCAGAAAAGTGGTCGAAATAGACGATTAAACGCTTCCTTCTTTATCCTATTTTACTTATTTTACAAAGGTGATGACTATTTTAAAATTACCTCTCCCCGATGACTTCCATGTGCACCTTCGTCAAGGTGATCCTTTAACCGATTATGCAAGAGACATGTCTCGTCAATTTGGTCGGATTTTGGTTATGCCAAACACAGAACCTGCGCTCCAGTCTGTAGAAACTATTCTCGCCTATAAAAAAGCGATTACTTCGGCGGCGCCCAGCTTAGAACCCCTTATGACTTTTAAAATCCACTCTGGCCTTTCACAAGCGGACTTACTCGCCTTTAAAGAGATTGGCGTTGTCGCTGGAAAGTACTACCCTGCAGGGGTTACAACCAATAGTGAAGACGGCGTAAGCGATTTTGAAAGCGTTTTTCCAGTCATAGCGTTGATGGAGAAAATGAATTTTGTGTTTTCGGTACATGGCGAAGAACCCGGCGTTTTTTGCTTAGACCGTGAAGCCGCTTTTATACCCAAAATAAAAACACTCGCTCAAAAGTTCCCGCGATTGCGCATCGTTTTTGAACACGTATCCACAGCAGAAGCAGTGCAAGCCGTTTTAGAATTGCCCCCTAATGTGGCAGCGACCATTACCGCCCATCATTTAACCATGACACTAGACGATGTGATTGGCGACTCTTTAAGGCCTCACCATTTTTGTAAACCCATATTAAAACTCCCTGCCGACAGAGAGGCCATTAGAAAAGCCGCCTTTAGCGGCAACCCTAAATTCTTTTTTGGTTCAGATAGCGCGCCTCACGCTCAAGCAAAAAAAGAATGCGCTTACGGGGCTGCAGGCATTTATTCTGCACCAGTACTCTTGCCCATTCTAGTAAGAGAGTTTGAGCGAGAAGGAGCATTAAATAAACTAGACGATTTTATAGCCGGCTACGGCGCCGACTTTTATGGTATAGCTAGACCCACAAAAAAAATAGAGCTAATCAAAAAAAGCTGGATCGTATCTAATAATATTCATGGAGTAGTTCCTTTGGCAGCTGGTGAAACCCTCGAGTGGAGCCTTTTATGAGCGAAGAACCATTTGTCCTTAAATACAATCTGCGGCACAAGTTGCTCGCCATTTTTTACTACATCTCCATTGGCATATCGGCCTTAACGGTTGGCTCATTCTATGCCTTTTTTCACTGCTATCGTCGAAACGATTGGACTGACTTTACTCATATGGCTAGCATATTTTTTGTGCCGTTATTTAAATTATTCGGCATTAAAATGACAATCGAAGGCAAAGAAAATATTCCCAAAAAAGCGGGCTTTGTAATAATCGCTAACCACCAGAGTTTTTTAGATATTAATGCTGTTTTTGCGGGCATTGCTCACACCGCATTTTTAGCAAAAGCAGACTTATGGAAAATCCCTTACTTTAGTTGGGCCATGACAAAAACAGGCTCCATTCCCGTAAACCGAATTGATCCCAAAAAAAACGCAGGCATGGGTAAACTATTAAAAAGTCGAGTAGGCGCTGGATATAACTTTTGCGTATTCCCAGAGGGCAAGCGCACCAACGATGGCAAAATGAGTCCTTTTAAAAATGGTATTTTTAGAATGGCAAAAGAGCATGAACTCACTCTTTTACCCTTGACTATTATCGATACGGGAAAGCGCTTATCCAAAAGCACCCTCGGCTTAAACCCAGGACCAATTAAACTGATTGTACATCCAATCATAAGCCCAGATCAATATCAAGACAAAACAATGGAAGAATTGAGAGACTGGGCGCACGATATTGTAGAAAGCAAAATGCCTTATAAAAAACTAATAAATCAGGAGGCCTGAAATGGCTATGTTACCGACAAAAGATCAAGTGTTAGCGATTATTCGCGACGAGTCTATGACGGGAAGCCGATTAAGAGGCTCTTTGGGCTTGCCTAAAAAATTAAAACTCTCTTTTAAACAGCTATTAGCCGATATGGTAAAAGAAGGCCTGCTCGAAAGAACGTGCCATAAAGAATATATTTTAGGATCGGGAGAACCCGTAGAGACAAGTAGCAAATTTGTCGATAATGGCCAACGTCCAGCAGCGCGCAGTCGCAAGCAAATAGACCCGGTCTCTACCATTTCTATTAAAAAAGGCGTGCTGCACTTAAATAATAAAGAACAATGGATAGTGAAAGAATCCTCCACCGGAAAAGAATATTCTATAACCAATCGTAGAAAAGAACCGGGTAAAGCAGGGCAAACGATTTCGTTTAGTTTGTACCCCCACCCCAAAGTCAAGCACTCTTACCTCGCTAAAGTAGAAGAACACTCCATGTCGCCAGAAGTAACATGGAAGGAAGTTACCACTCAATTTATGAAAGGGGCCAACTTACCCGAAAAATTTAGTGATGAAATCGAAGAATTTGCTGCCGCTAAAAAAAGCCCTACCGCCAAAGACTTTAAAGATCGAGTAGATTACCGAGGCTTAACAACTCTTTGCATAGACCCAGAAGGCGCACGCGATCACGATGACGCCGTCTCTGTAGAACGCTTACCTAAAGGCTCTTTTAAACTGGGCGTACACATTGCTGATGTAAGCTACTACGTGCCCGAGGGCTGTGACTTAGATGAAGAAGCATACAACCGCAGCTACACCCAATATTTACCTTGGTGCGCTGTCCCTATGCTTCCAGAAAAGCTTTCTGGAGACCTTTGCTCCTTACATGAAGGCGTCGACCGCTGCGCATTCACTTGCATGATGGTCTTAAATAAAAAAGGCGAAGTAGAGTCTTATGAATTCCACCGAAGCATTGTTAACGTAACGCACTCGATTAGCTATGGCCGAGCCATGGAAATGAAGGACGAAGGCGATAACGCCGTTGCTGATTTAGCGACCGTGTCGCGATTACTCAAAGAAAGCCGATCCAAAAGTGGCATTCTCGAATTAGGTGGCACAGAATACCAGTGCCTATTCGATGAAAATAATGAACCCACCGAAATTGTACCTCGAAAAAATGACGAGTCCAACTCTTGGATTGAAGAATGCATGCTCATAGCCAATAATTGCTGCGCTAAAGAATTAGTCAAACGAAAACTACAAGGGATTTTCCGCATTCACGAAGCTCCAGACACCAAAGACATTATGGAGCTTTACTACTTGTATCCCGATTTATTCAAGGACTCCCCTGTAGAACTACGTGACTTAGGAAAGCCTCGCCGTGGCGATTCCAACTTAAACCCTACAATATTTCCTTTATACCAACACTTGGTAAAACGCGCTGCCGGCGATGAAACTCTAGTTAACCGCATTTTAAGAAGCATGCAAAAAGCACATTACGACAGCAATAGCTTCGGGCACTTTGCCTTGAATTGGCAAGACTACTCGCATTTCACATCTCCTATTCGTCGGTACGCAGACTTATGGTGTCATCGTGAACTTGCCCGCACACCAAAAACAGAAAAACAAGATCGCAAAAACAGCGTGATTGAAGTTTGCGATTGGATTTCGGCTACTGAAATCAAAATTCAGAAAACTGAACGCATAGCCATTAAAGTTTGTGCCACTTGGCTTTTAAAAGACCGCATTGGCGACATATTTGAAGCGAGCATTAACGGCATTGAACAGTGGGGCATTTACGTTTCTGTAAAAGACCCAATGGCCGAAGGCTTAGTCCGCTTTAAGGACATCGCCGGCAACGACTTTTATATTTTTAATCCCGACAAAGGATTTGTATTTAGCAAACGCGGCGGCAAGACCCTTCGTCGTGGCGATAAAGTAGAAGTCCAACTATTGCGCGTAAATCCTCTTCGCGG
>DUVD01000208.1 GCA_012841225.1 Fibrobacter sp. | reverse complement strand
CAAGATATGGTTGGTCAAGAACATATCGCTAAGACCCTTCAAAACGCTATTGAAGGCGGTCGTTTGCATCATGCCTTCTTATTTACGGGTACCCGGGGCGTTGGAAAAACTACCTCCGCACGCATTTTAGCAAAAACTTTAAATTGCATGGGCCCAAATCGCCTTAGCCCTTGTGGAGAATGCGCCAGTTGCAAAGACATTAGCGGCGGCAAGCCAATGGACATACTCGAAATCGATGCCGCTAGCAACACAGGTGTCGACAACATTCGCGAATTAATAGAACGCGTGCAATACGCCCCCATGATTGGCAAGTACAAGGTCTTTATTATAGACGAAGTCCACATGCTTTCTAACGGCGCCTTTAACGCCCTTTTAAAAACGCTAGAAGAACCCCCTTCGCACGTCATATTTATTTTTGCAACGACAGAAGTCAATAAAGTACCTCAAACCATTTTATCTCGCGTCCAACGCTTCGATTTCAAACGCCTCACTACCAAGCAAATTATAGGCCGCTTGCAATTTATTTGCGCTCAAGAAAACATCACTACAGACCTCGAGGCCCTCGATATCTTTGCCGAAAAAGCCGACGGCTCCATGCGCGACGCTTTAACGTATTTTGACCAAGCTTACGCCTTTACCGGCAACGATATGAACGTCGAATCCGTGCGTTCTATTTTAGGAATTCCTCCAAACGACCTCTACTTTTCATTAATTCACGCTTTTGCCATTCACGATATCAAAGAATGCTTTGAAATGATCGACAAGGCTTGCTCAATTGGCGTTGAATTTGGCCCTCTTTTAGATGGCTTTGCTAAGTTTTTGCGCAACCTACTATACTCTCGCTTAGAATCGGTTACTGCAGAAGAACTAAACATCTCAAGTGAATTATTTCAACAGCTGCAAACCACAGCACCCGAACTCTCTAACGGTGATTTTCTTCGCCTGGCCAAAATGCTAACCGACCTGCAAAGCAAGTTGCACCACAGCAGCAACCCCCGATTACTAGTCGAAACCACTTTTGCAAGAATGGCTTGGCTCGATCACATGACCGACTTAAGGCGAGCACTCGCGGCCATCAATGACCCTGCAGAAGCTTCTAACGAAGTGTTAAAAAAAAAAGTAAGTGATGTTACCGCTGCCCTCGACACCATGGCAGAAACACCAGCTTCTTCTTACCAGTGGGAAACCAAATCGAATGCCAAGTACTCGCGTTACGAAATCTCTTCGGCGTGGAACACCATCTGCCGAGAATTAAGCGACGACCACGATTTACTATTTGCCGCCGCATTAAATGACACCTCTATTGTAACGCCCGACTTAAAAGCAAACCCATTCCCCGTCGTTTTACAATTTAAAACAGAAAATCAAAACGAAGGCAACTGGTCTTACAAGCAGTTTTTAGGCAACGCCGAATTTCAAGAGCGATTGGTGCGGGTTTTAGAAGATTTATTACAAACAGCGGTCGAGCTAAGAATAGCCCAACGTCTTTTATCTGAAAATGAGCTCCACGTGGAGGCACAAAAAAAACTATCTCCCTTCGAAAAAGACCTCCAAGAAGAAGCCATATTTACCACATTAGGCCAAATTTTTGAAACCGAGCTCGTGTTTTCCAAAAGAACCCCTCGCCGCCACCCTAATACGGAATGCGATAAAAATTATTGTGATTAACTTGTAAAAAAAGGATTCCCTTATGAACATGCAAAAAATGTTAAAAGACTTACAGAAAATGCAATCCAAAATGACCCAAGCCCAAAATAACCTGCAAACGCAGTTTTTTGAGGCCGAAGCAGGCGGCGGCATGGTTAAAGTGACCATTAACGGTCAAGGCATTTTGACCTCTATCAAGTTAAACCCCGATGCTGTTGATAAAGAAGATGTAGAAGCCTTAGAAGACTTAGTGATGGCCGCTGTAAACGCTGCAGTCAAAAAGAAAGAAGAAGCCTCTGCCTCGAGCATGAATGAACTTACACAAGGAAT
>DUVD01000207.1 GCA_012841225.1 Fibrobacter sp. | reverse complement strand
TCAAATAGTTCTTTGACGCTTTCAGCGGAGCGAAGTACCTCTTGAACATCAAAATGATCAAAACTAATTGAGGGGATTTTTACTAGTTCTTTTAATTGGTCAAGATAATAGGGGAAAAGCTTCTCAAACGCTTGTTCTATGTTGTTTTTCATATTCTAGCACCCTTTTTTTTGTAAATTTAAGAATATGGTGAACTTTAAGTGTATTAATCACGAGTATTATCTCTTAAAAGGAGATAAAATATTAGCTCTCATTCGGCGTATTTTTCATAAGTACCCTGAATTTAGGCATAATTCCTTTAAGTATGCAGCGCGTTTTGCTCCTTGGATTCCTTTTTTAGGGGCTCGTGCCGATTTAAGCAAGAATTTGAAACGTGTGATTACGTTCCCTGATCATAGTAATTCTTTGTATTTAGGTAACCCCATCATTTTAGCTGCTGGTGCAAATAAAACAGCGAAGCGCATTATGGATTACTCCAATATTGGTTTTGGTGGTATTTGTGTGGGCACAGCGACTCGTCATTTTCGAGAAGGAAACACGCATCGCCCAAGAATTGGTTTTTTAGAACATGATCGAGCCATTCATAATAGCATGGGCTTAAATAATGAAGGCATTGAAGTTATTTCAAAACGAGTGGACGATCAACTGATACAAGCTCACAAAAAAGGGCTTTGTGTTGGTGTTTCTATTGCTGAAACTCCAGGGTTAACAGACCCAGATGAAAAGTTAAAAGACATTATTGAAAGTTTTTCTATTGCCTATAAAAGTGCCGATTACATAGAAATCAATGTGAGCTGCCCAAATACAGGCGAAGATCGAATTGATCTCGATACTAATTTTGCAGAAAAAGTGTTCTCTCAGATAATGGAGTTTAGAAATACACGTGGTTTAAGAAAAGCGGTGTACGCTAAATTAAGCCCTGATTTGTCGGAACGTCAATTGATGGTGATGATGGATATGCTTGTGCGTAATGGCGTGAATGGTGTCGTTTTAGGGAACACATTTCCAACGGCTCAAATATCCGCTTTACCCATGCGTGCTCAATATGAAGACCTTATTCCTCTGCGTGCTGATGGGAACAAGGGTGGGCTTTCTGGCCGTCCTTTATATGAGAATATGTTTTGGACTGTAAGCTATGTCAAAAAGCATTACCCTTCTATAAGTATCATGGCCTGCGGGGGAATTGATCACGGCCATAAAATTTATGATTTATTGAAATTAGGGGTCGATGCCGTTCAATGCTATTCCGTTGTGGCTTTCCGTTGGATGGCGGCTCATGCGATGAGAAAAGAATTACAAGAGGCTTTAATCGCTAACGGTTATAAAAACCTTTCTGATTTTTATGGTGAATAGGCTCTTACTGATTATTCTATTATTCTGTTCGATGTCTATGGCATCTGGTTTTTTTCTGGATGAAGAAATGCAGGCAGAGCCTAAGCAAGAGAAGGCGCGTTGGAGCTATGGAGTAGGCACTGGATTTTCTTTTTTGTTTAACCAATTCGATTTTTCACTTTACGCTACTCTTCAATACCGTTTAGAATCTCGTTTTGCTTTAGGTGCGATAATTGCTTCTGATGTTTTAGAATCGCGCTATGAACTGGGTCCTCGATTTTATTGGTTTTTTAACCCAGATGTTTTTTTTGTCGTAGGAGCGTCTGGCGTTTTATTTGAAAAAATAAATGGCAGCGTTCTTTCACCCAGAATTACCCTTGGTTATGGTAAGGATTTTTTACCTTGGAGCCAAGCTCACTTTCTTTTAAGAACAGTAGTTAGTATATCTTATCTTGTAGGAGATCATTTAGAAAGTAATTCTAATGCTTTAGGTATCACTAAAACAAATCAGGTGGTCGTTCATGGCGAATTGTCGATTTTATTCTTTTAAATTGTTTTTTATGATTTTGGTATTGCTCTCTGCGTCCCCTTTAATGGCCGTGCCTTGGTTGGGCTTTTCTTTTAAAAAAGAACCCTATCAAAATCAAATTGCTTTGGTAGTAGAAGGCATTCACCCCGCGTCTGGAGCTTTGGCAGCTGGTGTTTCCTCTGGTGATAAAATTATTTCTATAAATAAAAAGCCAATTACAGCAGTGGCGATAATTCAACAAGTTTTAAAAAGCAAAAAGACGGGGGAATCCGTAACACTGGTTTTAATTCGAGGTGATAAGGAGCAGACAGCATCTATTAAATTAACAGAGCGTCCAGACGATATTTCCAATTGGACCGGGTCTGCTATAGGAAGCAAAATAGTAGGGTTTGGAAAAAACTTTTATGCCAACGGAGATAAACGCCAAGAAAAACCTAAGGCGATTTTGCTTGATTTTTGGGCTACTTGGTGTATTCCTTGTAGGCAAACACTTCCTATTCTCGATAGGCTTTATGGTAAGTTAGCCAAAGAAGGTCTTGAGGTGGTTGGCGTTTCTAAAGAATCCTTAAGTGATTTACAAGCGTTTAATCAAAAGCACCCAGCTCCTTTTCCTCTTTATCGAGACGCAGACTTAAAGTTTTCTAACCACTACCGAATTAGCGCTGTTCCAACCTTGATGCTTTTAGATGGAAATGGCTATATTCAAAAGGTATGGAGCGGAGTGCCTAACGAAGCGCAACTAGAAAAAGCAATTAGGGAGACGATGCGTTGAAAAGATTAATGCGTTCTTTACTGTTCTTATTACTACTGGGGTCATTAGCGTCGGCCTTAACTTTGATTTCTCAATGGAATACTCCTTCTAGTTTTTCATCGGAGGTCCTCTTTTCTAAGCTAGATTCTGTTGGTAAAAATGGCAACTGGATGCAGTGGGACTCGACGGCGATTACAGATCGCGTTATGATAGAAGTCGAAAAGAAAGAAAGAAAAGTTTTGGCTAGGTGGATTTTAAAAGAACCAGTGGGATCTTATCTTTTAGCTACCTTATCCCAAGTTCCAAAAGGAGAACGTTTGGCCGTTTATCGGTTTAAAGAGCTTAATACCACTCCAGAGCAACTTTCAGTGCATTCAACTTTAAATTCGGAGCGACTTTTTTTAGACTACAAGCAAATCTCGGGTACAGAATTTGAGCACTTAGATAACCCTAATTTAAAAATAACCGCCTTTCCAAATCGAATTCGATTTATTTATAGCAACCCAGACAGCGCCCCACTCTTTTTTTCTTTAGATTATAAAACGATGAGTACAGTAGAAAAAAAGGATTTAGTAGACCAGTACATGACTTTTTTTGAATACGAGTATTCTTTAATGCTGCGTTCCTTTATACAGTCTACGCGTGGGGTCTTTAATTGGCAGCCTTGGCATTGGTACTCAAGCTCGTGGACTCAAGGAATGCGGCTATCTAGGCACGAAGTGAGTGCTATTCTAGAGAAAGGAGTAGCCCCATCTTCTTTTCGTTTGTTTTACAACAAAACAAAGAAGGGGGAAATTGTTCGATTTAATACAAATGGCAATGGATCCTACGAGATGGAGATCATTTTTCCCGATTGATTTTTTTATCTTATAGGAATGATTTTTTGTCTCTTATTGTCCTTTCTCTCTTTTTCTTTGGCTTTTGCTGGAGGAGCAGTAGAGGATTTAGAGTCTCGGTTTGTTTATAGAGACTCTGTTATTGATTTTTCACCAAAGGCTTGCGCTGAGGGAGGAGTTCGATTAACTCCCGAAAAGGCTTTTTATTTTGATAATACCGATTTGCCTTACAGGATGTATCGGGTAGCTTTGCCTGGCAATGCGCCACCTTCAGTCCAAATACGAGATATCAAGACCAAAAAGATGAGTGCTGCTTGGTGCGCTTCCGACTCTATTTCTATTTCAAAAACGCATGTATCTAAACCCTTTCTTCAAGATGGTTTATGGGTTGTCGACATCGGTGTCCCTCTATTAAAAAGTGCTAGCCCTTCTTACATTGCACGTGAGCAGTTTGAGGTCCAAGTTTCTTTTGCCTCCGAAAACACTAGAGGCACCAATCCAGGAAAAAGAGCTTTGTCTAGGGTGTTAAACTTTAAGGCTGCGGCTCATTGGGGAGTCAATCGAGGTCAAAGTCCACTTCGTCGGGCAGCCTCTTCTGAGCTCGCTGATGTGGAATGGGTGGCTCGGTTTTTTGTTGGCAATAAAGAAGTGGCAAGCCTGAATGAAGACGGTTTGTATGCGGTGCCTTATAGTGCTATTCGAAACGCCCTTGCTTCTGCTGGCCTTCAAGATAAGTTGAGCGGGATTCCCATTTCCAAGTGGCGACTTTATGGTTCCTCTCAGGATACACTCAGCGATGTGATTAATTCGACCACCGAAATTTTACCAACACAACTATTTGAAATTCCGATAGAAATTAGAGATCATAATGGAAAAGACCCATTGCCTAATGGTATCTTTGACGATGGAGACACGCTTGTTTTTGTAGGCTATGGTACTTCTATGTGGAAGCGCGCCAATACTAGTTATGAAATGCTTTATTATTTTTCTACGTCACCTTATAGTTTTTACCAAGGATTTCAATTAGGTTGGTCAGACAAAGGATCTCCTAAGCGCTTAGAAAACATCGAAACTCCTGCTTTTTCTAACCCAAAAGACGTGAACTGGAAGCGCTATGTGCGTGCCGAAAAAGAAGCTTTACTCCGAGACACCTATTTTGGAAAGTCAAATTCTTGGGAAGCCTATACAGGTAAGGAATGGTTTTGGTTTTGGCATTCTTTTGCAGACACTACCGTTCTCTCGCCTTCAGATTTACATTTTACAGAAACGTCCGATTTAAAAGGGATTAAAGAAAATGGAAGCAACTATGTTTCTTTTTCTTATTTGCCACACCGCTCGACAATCCTTTCTGGGGTCGGCGATGTTTCACAAAACACCAATCCTGTACTTTCTTCTTTGCCTTATGAAAAAAGAATGGAAAAAATAAAGTTTTCTCCCACTGTTAATGGAACGGTGCTTTTGAACCATGATCACTTATTACCAGGTGGAAATTTTGCTTTTAACGTTTCTAATTTAAAAGCAACAGGTAATGAATATTCTTTAAAAATGCTCCCCAATGGCGAGGCTTTTGACCGATTTGAAGGCTATAGCGTCGCTTATGATTGGACTCCTAAGATGAATGATGATGCCGAGTGGTTTTTACCTGGTTTTGCTACGGGTGTTATTCGCATTCCAGTGGCAAGTCAAGACCTTCGTGTTTTGAAATTCAAAAATGCAGAGCCACTGGGGCTTTTATCCATTAGAAATGGTTTTGCCATAGACAGTATTTCAAGTGAAGATGATGTACGTTACCTGGTATATAAAAACAATAGTTTTAAATCGGACTTGCAACTAGAGGTTATTCCTGAACGATTAAATGGCATCTTAACCCGTTTAGAAAACATTTCTTCTAAAACAGAGTACTTGATCATCACTCCTGAAGCCTTTCAAGTGCCAGGTCTTGAGTTAGCTTCATTTCGTTCTAGCGGCGAAGGCATAAAAGCGATTCCTACTACGATTGTACTTGCAGAAGATATTTATAAAGCTTATAATGGAGGCAGTATATGTCCTGTGTCTATTCGCAATTATATCGCTTACGCTAAATCGGTATGCCCTAATTTAAAATATGTCTTGCTCGCTGGAAGCGGGCATTACGATTATCGCCGAATTAACTCTAAGTTACCCTTGATTAACATACCGCCTTTTGAAAAAGAAGATGTGACCACCGATGATTTTTTTGCCGCTCTCGATTTGGGTGAATCGGTGATGTATGGTGAATACGATTTAGATGTCTTAGTGGGTCGTTTGCCTGTTTCTTCTATCTCTGCTTTCCACGGCTATAATGAAAAAATTAAAGATTACGAAAAAATAGGAGTTTTTGATAATGGGCCATGGCGCAATAACTTAATTCTTGCTGCAGATGACGCTCTAAACGGCTATGATATAGATTACACTACTCACACGAGAACTCAAGAGGTTCTTGTTGCCACTATAGATAGCCTTGCCAAGATTTATAATAAACGCTTTGATTTTAAAAAAATATACCTTCTCGATTACACTCCTGATGCTATGAATCAAAAGTTAGAAGCGGCAACAGATCTAATCAATAGTTTAAATCAAGGAGCCCTTTTTACGGTGTTTTTTGGACACGGGTCCATATCCGATTGGGCAGGCGAAGGCTTGATGAAACCCTCTTACTTGGATAAAATTTCCAATAAGAGTCGCTATACTATTTTAAATTCTTTTTCTTGCACCGTTGGTAGATTTGACAAAGGCGATGAAATGTCCCTTTCCGAAAGTTTCTTGGTGGCACCAGGTAAAGGGGCCATAGCCTCTGTAGGAGCTTCGAGAGAGACTTTTGCTAGTTATAATGAGGTCTTTGCAAGGGCTTACCTTTCCAATGCACTTTTCGAAGAAGGCGCTACTTTGGGCGATGCTTTTGTTAATGCTAAAGGGCGTTTCAAGGGGGGGTATAGCAGACAACGATACAATAATGAGAGGTATGTCTTACTTGGCGAGCCTGTCTTATCTATTCCAAATTCGAAGCTACAGGTAAAGATCGATCAGCAAGTAGACACCATTCAAGCTCTCGATAAAATGGAGCTTTCTGGCACCGTATCGGGCATGTCTTCGGGTAAGATCTACCTAAACGTTCGAGAAGGCTCCTACAAGAAAAAAATTTACGAAGGTTTTGGAGATGAAATGCTAGAAGTGTCTTATCCAGGTAATCCCATTTACTCCGAAACTGTTGATGTTAAGCAGGGACGCTTTTCTACAGAATTCATTACCCCTAGAAAAATAGCTTTTGGCGATCAAAATGCCGAATTACACGCTTGGGCGTATTCTGCGGAAAATCCTTATGTTGGTCGCGCCTTAACAGAGGGCATAAACATCTCTGGGACTTCTTCTTATGCAGATTCCATTCACGACCAAACTCCGCCCGACATTCAAATTCAAACGTGTTTATCGCCTTCTTCGGTTTCTGGCTTTGCTAATGGTGACCGCGTTCGCCTAGAGTTACCCGGTTGTCTCCAAGTGGTTATTGAAGATTCGACGGCCATTGATTTTAGAGAACAAGCAGATGAAGGTATTTCTTTTGAAGTCGTTGGAAAAGTATCTCCTTTTCATCCTTGGCCTTATTTAGAACAATCGAGTAAAAGAGTGGTGACGCGCATGTCCTTCGCCGAAACGACTTACCCACCAGGCCTTTATGAATTTAAAGTTCGCGCTTTTGATATTTTAGGAAATCAAGCAGTAAAATCGGTTTTTATTGAGCTCGCAGAATCGTTGCAAAAAGGCCTTGCTGATGTGTTTAATGCCCCTAATCCTATGGGAAAAAAGGGGACTACATTTTATTTCAAGGACCTTGCTATTGATCGCATTGCTGTTGTTTCGATTTACATTTACAATCAAAACGGTCGTTTGGTAAAAGTCTTGAAGAATGCACAGTCTGGGCAAACTTTTTGGGATGGCAGAGATTCATATGGACGTCGCTTAGCGAACGGACTTTATTACTACATTGTAAAAAGCGATGTCCCTGCTACAGAGACTGCAAAAAAACAAGTGTTTTCAGTTAAACAAAAATTAGTGATTTCGAGGTAGGTATGGAATTAAGAAAGAAGCCAAGCATTTTACAGCGATTTTTAGAAGTGGTGTTTCGCCTGCGTTTGGTCCTCTTGTTGCTTTCTGTTTTTGCCTTCTCTATGTTGTTTTTTTCTAGAAACGAAGCCTTTTCTTTTTTATTAGGCGCATCGGAAAGTTTTTCTATTAAAGTTAATTCTTTTGGGAGTTTATACGAATACCTCCCATTATTGCTCGGCTTTATTTTTATTTTCTTATCGCGTTTGTTTTGGGGTGGGGTTTTTAGTGGCTTTGTATTTATAGGAGCTGTAGTCATTATTCCTTCGCTACTTTTAATTTTGGATGGTTCGGAAAACGTAATCATCACTTTGTTGCTTTGGGGCGGCTTTATTTCTTTGCTTCTCTCTCTTTTAGTTCGTATTGCTTGGGTCAAAGCATTATTCCCTCTTTATATGGCCGCCTTGCTTTTGAGTGGGCTTGCTGTTTGGTGTAAAGTAGGTTATTTGGAGTGGGTTATTTTGATAATTCTACTATCATCAGATGCCTTGACAACCGCCTGGTATGCTGGAAGGCATCTAGCAGAGGGTAAACCTAAAGCAGGTTCTTTGATTCAGGCCTCTTTAACGCAGTTACCTAAGGTAGTCTTATACTCTTTTTTAAGTCTTGGGCTGCTCGTTTTTACGGCGAGCATTTGGGATTTGCCTTTATTTCAATCTCGATTGCTTTTTTGGCTAGGCTACATTGCCGTTTTTTATGGCTTGTTTTATCCCTATTTTACTTTTATGCCTTTAACTCGTTTGCGTTCAAAAAAAAACAGAGTAAAAGTGGCCTCTTCATCTAAAAAATTAAAATAAATAGCGCATGTAGACACCAAAGGTTTCCATCGTCCTCGACATGGGCTCAAAGTATTTGCCGTGATAAGCGGCTATTTTAAAGTATAGTTTTAAGTTCAGCCCTAGATTGAGGTTTTTGAGCAAGAACACTTCCATGTCCGAAGAGTTGAACCCAACGACATCCCATCCAGTAGCACCATAATGCGGCTCTGAAGAAGGCATTGTTTTTAATACGAATACATTTACGTTATTAGAAATAAAGCCATATTTTGACCTTATCTCAAAAGCAGTTTTATAGTTAATCCCATAGTTGAGCTGATAAGTTCTTGTGGGCTCATAATCTGGGTAAACTTCTTTTAAAATATCATCGTAGTTGAAATCGGTGGAACCAAGTAATACCAGAGAAGGGATGCTTTTTAATCTGAATGAAATGCTAGGGCGAAGCCAAACTTTAAAATCGGTTCCAATTCCTAATGATAAGGAGCTCATCTCGACTAAGTCACCATAGAAAACATCGTAACTGGCGTAAGTCGCAAGATCAAACCAATCATTTCCAGATAGTTTATTGATGTTTTTTAGTTTGGTTAGGAGCTCCATATTAAAGAGCCGTTCTTTTTGCCCTAATTCTAAAGAGGTTGATATGGTGAAATATTCTAAAGGGTTTCTCATTATACGGCTTGGAGAACCGTAAGTTAAATTAAACCCTCCAAAACCAAAGAACTCATTCCAATCTTCATCTAAGCGACTTGCAGGTGTTTTATCGTATCGGTAATCGCTTCCAAAACGTAATCCTGCACCCCCGTAAATGGAAAAATCTATAGGGAAATACCCGGGATTGTTAGGCCGTACCCCCACAACTTGCCGTTGTAAATAGGTAGACGGTTGGAGAACAAATGCACCCGCATGATCATACCACTTCGGCTCAGGTTTAGCAAGCAACCGCTCGGAAAGTCGATAAAGAATTTCACCGTAAAGAGCGCCTGCAAAGCTGGTGGTGATAAAATCATTTAATGAAGGGTATTCTCTTTCACAAAAAAATTCCCATACAAAAGAGCCTGTCATGTCGTAAAAAAAGCTTGGGTAAAAACCCAGCCCTGACGATC
>DUVD01000206.1 GCA_012841225.1 Fibrobacter sp. | reverse complement strand
TCATCGCCTGTTTCTAAAGCAATGATTTCATAATTAAGTGAGCGGTAGTGTTCAATGCAAGCCATGGGAGAATCCCAGCGTGAACAAGGAATCCAATTTTCGGCGCCTCTCGCCGCACTTTTTAGGGTGACGTGGTCTGTGTTTGGAGAATAGCCACTTAAATTCACTTTTTCAAGCCCAAAGCAATCAGCCGAGCGAATAATAGAGCCGACATTAAAAGCGCTTCTTAGGTTATGTACTAGAACGGAATAGGGGAGCGGTAGAGCTAGGGCTTTTTCTCGATCGCCCGGTTCTTGCTGTAAATAAACGTCGCGCTCAAAACCAAGGCCTGCTTCAGCCCTGAAGGTCTTATATAAATCGATTAATTGACTTTGGTTTTTGCCTAAAATATTTTTTTCTGAACCAAATTCGGCCCAGGTTGCATAAAGCTCAAATTCTTGCTTTGCCATTTTAACATCCTTACCCAATTGAAGAATAATGACTCTTAAAATTTCTGAAAATCTTTTTGCTTTTGCTGTTTTGCTCATGGCTAAAAATTTGTGTTTGGGGTACATATAAAACCTATGAAAAACTCGTCTTTATAATTTAATCTTTTACGCTCAAAATCGCTTTTTTACTTAAAAAATAGAACATAATGAGACTATATTTTCTATCTTTAGGAGTCTAATGCCAGATAAAACACAACCCCATATTTTAGTGACTAACGACGATGGTATAGCGAGCCAAAACTTGTTCGCTTTAGCAGAGGGACTTTCCTCTTTAGGTCGTGTTTTTGTTGTGGCTCCCGATGCAGAAAAAAGCGGTGTGAGCCATGCTTTTACTCATAGAGAAGGGCTAAACTGTCGCTCTATTTCGGGTAATGATTTTGTAGTGTATGCCGTATCTGGAACCCCAGCGGATTGCGTTAAATTTGCTGTTAGTGAACTTTTTAAAGAAACCCCGATAGATGTCGTTTTTTCTGGGGTGAATGCTGGTGAAAATGCTGGTGTTTCTTCAATTTATTCTGGGACGGTTGCCGGTGCACGAGAAGCCGCTTTGTGGGGAATCCCAGGTATTTCTCTTTCACTGGTTCGTCCAAGCGAATTTATGCTTTCTGAAATAATCTCTTTTGCAAAAGAGGTTGTGCAAAATAAATGGCATTTGAGCATGCCTCCACATACATTTTGGAATGTGAATTTTCCAGATGCATCTGTAAAAACTTTTGGTGGTGTTCGAGCGACAACCATGGGACTCGGTATGTTTTCCGATGACTATGAGAACCGAGATGGGCTTTGGTTTTTAGATGGATGCAAGCCTTGGGATGAGGCTTTAGAAGGTTCAGATGATGAAGCTCTTTTTCGCTCATTTGCGGCCTTGACGCCGCTTTCGTTAAATTCGACGAACCACTTAGAATTGAATCGAGTGCAAGCCTTATTGGCTAGTGCAGCTCAATAAAAAGGATAGATAAATGTCAGATCAAAAATTAGTCCCAGGAAGTCACGTATACTCGTTGATTGAAAAAGATATGCAGGACTCCTACCTGCGCTATTCGATGAGTGTTATTGTGGCTAGGGCTTTGCCCGATGTTCGCGACGGTTTAAAGCCAGTGCATCGTCGAGTGCTTTTTGCTATGCATGACTTGAGTCTATATCCAGGAAAACCCTACAAGAAATCGGCGCGTATCGTCGGTGACGTGATTGGTAAGTATCATCCACATGGCGACTCTGCTGTATACGAAACTCTCGTTCGCATGGCACAAGACTTTTCTTTGCGTTACCCTTTAGTAGATGGGCAGGGAAACTTTGGCTCTATTGATGGCGACTCTGCGGCCGCTATGCGTTATACAGAAGCACGCATGACTCGTTTTGGCGAAATGATGCTCGAGCACCTCGAAAAAGAAACCGTTGATTATGGCCCTAACTACGATGATTCTCTTAAAGAGCCTCTTGTTATCCCGTCGTCGTTTCCAAACCTTATGGTTAATGGCTCGACGGGTATTGCTGTCGGTATGGCGACTTCAATGGCACCACATAACTTACGCGAAATCACTAGCGCCATTCACGCTGTTTGCGAAAATCCAGACATCACTGGCGAAGAGTTATTAAAGTATGTTTCTGGTCCAGACTTTCCTACAGGCGGTATTATTTGTGGCCGTAGTGGCATTCGAGATGCCTACTTAACAGGCCGCGGAAAAGTGCGAGTACGTGCTCGCGTCCATACCGAAGAAGATGCTCGCGGTCGTACCCGGATTATTATCACTGAAATTCCCTATATGGTAAACAAAGCCAATTTAGTGGAAAAGATTGCCGATCTAGTCAGAGACAAACGCGTCGAAGGCATTAGCGATATTCGCGACGAATCAGACCGCTCTGGCATGCGTGTGGTTATTGAACTTAAACGAGACGGTGTATCCGAGGTCATTCTCAACAACCTCTACAAGTACACGCAACTTCAAGACACTTTTAGCATTTATAATTTGGCCTTGGTCAACCGCACCCAGCCAACTCTTCTTACCCTCAAAGACTTGATCAACGCTTTTGTTGAACATCGAATAGAAGTGATTCGTCGTCGCACCGAGTTTGACCTGAAAAAGGCAAAAGCTCGCATGCACATCCTCGAAGGGCTTCGCATTGCTCAGCAAAATATCGATGAAGTCGTTAAAATCATTAGAGGCTCTAAAGATACTGAATCGGCAAAGCAAGCTCTTATTGATCGTTTTGGCTTATCTGATATCCAATCGCAATCCATTGTGGACATGCGCCTTAAGCAGTTGACCAACCTAGAAATAGATAAAATTGAAACAGAGTATCAAGAACTCGTTCTAACGATCGCCGACTTAGAAGACATTCTCGCTAAAAGAGAGCGTCAACTTAAAATTATTTTAGATCGTTTAGATGAAATTAACGACAAGTTTGGCGATGAACGTCGCACTGCTATTGAAGATGCTGCTGAGGACTTCGATTATGAAGATTTAATCACCGAAGAAGAACAAGTCATTACACTCAGCCGCGAAGGTTATATTCGTCGTCTCCCTATTGATACATTTAAAGCCCAGAATAGGGGTGGTAAGGGTATCATTGGCGCCGGGCTCAAAGATGAAGACTTTGTAGAGCAAATATTTACGGCGAGCACGCATAGCTACTTATTGATTTTCACCAATAAAGGTCGCGTGCATTGGACTAAGGTATATCGCTTACCAGAAGGCTCACGTAGTGGCAAAGGCCGCCCTGTTGTTAACTTTATTGAGCTCACCGAGGGCGAAGTCGTTTCGGCAGTTGTCCCTGTGCGTAAGTTTGGTGGCGATTTCTGTCTCGTATTTGCTACAAAGAGAGGCGTGATCAACAAAATGGACTTAAAGCATTTCTCAAGGCCTCGTAAAGCTGGAGTTAATGCTATTACTTTAGATGAAGACGATGAACTCGTTAAAGTAAGATTAGTTAACCTTGGTCAAGCAGATCCATCAAAAGAATCTCCAGATGACATAGACGGAGATGAACCCCTCGATCTCGATGAAAATGAAATTATTGAGATGGAAGTGGAAGGAGTTGACGGTGA
>DUVD01000205.1 GCA_012841225.1 Fibrobacter sp. | reverse complement strand
GCTAAAGCCGGCTACCAAATTGCCAATATTGATAGCGTGGTTGTATGCGAACAACCAAAAATAAACCCTCATAGAGAAGCGATGAAACAAAATATTGCTAATGCTCTTAAAGTGGAGCTATCTCAAGTAGGTGTTAAGGCAAGCACCTCCGAAAAAATCGGTTTTGTAGGACGAATGGAAGGGATTTCGGCGCAAGCTGTTGCGTCTATATATCGATCTTTTTAAATCCCTTTTGCTGCTTGTGCATACAACGCATTATCTCTTCAAAATAACAAGCAAATCTTTTTTATTTATTTATATATAGAAAGGGTTTAGAAGACTTTGAGCCCGTTTAATAATGGTAAATTTAATAAAAGGCTGGAAATTGAACTACCTATTCTTGTTGTTGAGTTTATGCCTCTTGTCGCTGACTTATGGACAAGACCCCAATTTTCATATATACTTGGCTTTTGGACAGTCAAATATGTCTGGACAAGCAGATCTAGTGCCCGCAGATAAAACGCCTGACTCGCGTTTTGTTGTACTTCGCGCGGCAAGTCATTCGGGGCAAACAGTAGGGGGTTTTTATCCAGCGGTTCCTCCTATGGGGCATAGCCAATCTAAGATGGGGATTGCTGATTTTTTTGGGCGTAAAATGACCCAAGAATTACCGGCTTCTATAAAAATTGGAATTGCTAATGTCGCCATTGGGGGGCAAAGTATTGACCTGTTCGATAAAGCGACAAGCCCTTCTTATATCAGTAAAGCTCGTAACGCAAAGGAATGGTGGATTCAATACCTAGATGAATATGGCGGAGATCCTTACAAACGCATCATTCAAATGGGTGAGATAGCCAAAAAAGAAGGAGTCATTAAAGGGATTCTTTTTCATCAAGGAGAAGCTGACTATCAAATGACTAACTGGCCTAATCGAGTAAAAAAGGTATATGAAGACATAATTGCCGATTTAAAACTTGACCCTACTAAAGTCCCCATTTTAATTGGAGAGCTAGCCACTACAGCGGATGGAGGTGATTTGGGATATCGTAATGGTGCTGTTGCAGAAGCGGCAAACATGATTCCTAATGGGCATTTAATTTCTGCGGCTGGATGCCCTGCCTTAAAGGAAACCAATTATACACTTCATTTTACTCGGGCTGGTTACCAAACTTTTGGCGAACGGTATGCTCAGAAAATGATTGAATTATTAGGTTCTATAGGGGAGCCTATTGTAGAGCTGACTGCCAGTCCTGCTGAAGTTTCTGTTGGTGAACAAGTAAAATTAAAAGTGAGTGCGACTACAGAAAAAGGAAATATTGTAAAGTTAGAGCTCAAGGAAGGGGAAACTCTTTTAGAAGTGGCGTCCTCCGCATCTCATACTTTTATACTAAATAACCTCTCTTTAGGGAGTCATCAAATTACGGTTATTGCTACAGATAGCCAAGGAAATCAAGGGCAAGCTTCTTTAAAAATACAAGTTAATCCTATTCAAACACCATACCAAGGGGTTGCTTGGGCAATTCCGGGTAAAATCGAGTTTGAACACTATGATGAGTGTGGCAATGGTTGCGCTTACTTTGATGATTCTACAGGAAACAAAGGAGGGGCAAATTTCCGTATGGATGAAGATGTGGACATAGAAGAATGCTCTGATGATGGAGGTGGTTATAATTTAGGTTGGGTCACAGCTGGGGAATGGGTAGAATACACTGTTAACGTGCAAAACCCTGGAATCTATAATATGGAGATTATTGCTGCAGCTGAAAACGCGAACACGATTTCAATTACATCCAATGGTGATGAACTAGTCAAAAGCGTTTCAATCCCAAGTACTGGTGGTTGGCAAATATGGCAAGCCGTTAAGGTAAAAGACGTGAAATTAAAAGAAGGGATCCAAGTTTTACGATTTACCATTGGTTCTGATTACGTGAATTTAAATTACTTCTTTTTTGAACCTGCTTTTTTAGCAATACAAGCTAAGAATCAAATTCAAAATAATGTGGGTCCTCAAAAGCGTTTGTTTTACGATAAAGAAAAACAAAGTATTTTTGTTCGCATAGAAGAAAATGGTAAGACCCGATTTATTGACGTGAAAGGCAACCAATAACATCATTATGATGCAATTTAACGTCTAAGTTCTTAAACAAAGAGACCCCGAAATTCTTCAGGGTCTTTTTTTTATTGTTTTTCTGTTGGCGCTTGCCGCACACTGCTTTTAATTTCACCATGTTTTCTAAACAAGTGCTTAACTAAGGTGCCAAAGCCTCTGAGAATGCGGTAACGTTCTCGGCTATTTAGTAAGGCCATTTTAGCTTGTCCTAGCATATAAGAGGGGCGCAAGTAAAACTCACGACGAGCGCGGTCACAAAAATCGACAAGATTTTGGCTGGAAAGACCGTAGCGACAGATAGTCGTGCGGTGAAATCCATCTTTGTCTAACCATTGATTGTAATCTCGACTTTCAAGTGCTCCGTTTTCGATGGCTTCTCTGTAAGCTTCTGTGCCTGG
>DUVD01000204.1 GCA_012841225.1 Fibrobacter sp. | reverse complement strand
CGCACTGACTGTATCGATACTTATGATCCTTACCTAACCTTAAATGGCATTCGCTTGGTGGCTGTTCACGGTGAGAAAACAATTGAAGTAGACGAAGAAGGAGACGACGAATGAGAATTCTAGTAACGGGCGGGGCCGGTTTTTTAGGGTCACATCTTTGTGAACGTTTGCTATCAAGTGGTCACGAAGTCATTTGCTTGGATAATTTTTTTACTGGGCGTATGGATAACATCGCTCATTTAAGGGATATCAGTCGATTCGAATTGATTCGCCACGACGTGACTCAGCCTATTTTGCTCGAAGTGGATCTTATTTTTAATTTAGCTTGCCCAGCTAGCCCTGTACACTACCAACATAATCCCGTAAAGACGATTAAAACGAGTGTCATGGGTGCCATTAACATGCTCGGTTTAGCAAAGCGCGTTAAGGCACGTATTCTTCAAGCGAGTACAAGTGAAGTTTATGGTGACCCTGCTGTGCATCCTCAAGTAGAAGGTTATTGGGGCAATGTAAACCCTATTGGTATTCGCAGTTGTTACGACGAGGGCAAGCGCGTTGCAGAAACTCTATTTATGGATTATCATCGTCAAAATAATGTTGATATTCGTATTGTGCGTGTTTTTAACACTTACGGCCCAAGAATGCTCGCCAACGACGGTCGAGTGGTGAGCAATTTCATTGTTCAGGCTCTTCAAGGTCGCGATATTACGATTTATGGTGATGGTTCTCAGACGCGTAGCTTCTGTTACGTAGACGATCTCATTGGGGGTTTTATTGCCATGATGGATCAGACGCAAACGGTGGGCCCGGTCAACTTAGGTAACCCTTCAGAATGCACCATGATCGAACTTGCAGAACAAGTGATTCGCTTAACAGGCAGCAAAAGCAAAATAGCTTATGAAGCTCTCCCCAGTGACGACCCTCAAAAGCGACGTCCAGACATTAGCTTGGCGCGCGAGGTCTTAAAATGGGAACCAGTCATCTCTATAGAAGAAGGCCTAATCAAGACCATTTCGTATTTTGATCGCTTGCTTTGCTCCGGCTTAGTTTAATTAGGGTAAAGTAGTTTAGCCCTGCCGCTTTTTGCAAATAGGACATTCTTTTATATCATGGCCTCGCGCCTTACAAAAAGTTCTTCCAAAGTAAATCATTTGTAAGTGTCTCTTTTCCCATTCTTTTTCAGGGAAAAACTTTTTTAGGTCTTTTTCGGTTTGCACCACATTAGAGCCGTCGCTTAAACCCCAGCGGGCGGCGAGCCTGTGAATATGAGTGTCTACAGGAAACGCTGGAGTTTTAAACGCGTGTACCAAAACGACACTTGCTGTTTTGTGGCCTACTCCGGGGAGTGATTCTAACCCCTCAAAGGTATTTGGCACCTTGCCATTAAATTCGCTCATGATTTTTTTGGATAAGGCGATAATATTTTTTGCTTTGGTTCTATAAAGCCCACAAGATTGAATAAGGGGTTCTATTTTTTTTGGCGTTAATTTAGCCATTGCTTCTGGTGTGTCTGCTAAGGCAAACAAGGCAGGGGTAACGATGTTTACCCGCGCATCTGTGCATTGCGCGCTCAAAAGCACTGCTACAAGAAGGGTATACACATCGGAATAATCAAGAGGAATCTCGGGGTTTGGAAAGTAAAAATCCAATGTCTTTTTTATAAAATTAGGAGTCAGTGGCATCAAGGGTAAAATCTTGTTGCATCTCTAAACTAGGCATGTCATTGCATGGTCGGCCGACTTGCACAGCAGGGATGCCTGCAAAAGTAGTGTGTGCAGGTACGTTTTTGAGAACAACTGCTCCTGCGCCAATTTTAGCACCCCGACCAATGCTAATGTTACCTAAAAGTTGGGCGTGGGCCCCGAGCATGACGCCATCGCCTATTTTAGGATGACGGTCTCCTGCCTGCTTCCCTGAGCCACCTAGGGTGACTCCATGAAATATCGAAACATTATCGCCTATGACGGCGGTTTCACCAATAACAATGCCGGTGGCGTGGTCGAGCAGGATGCCACAACCAATTTTTGCCGCTGGGTGTATATCCATGCCAAATTTTTGACTAATAACGCTTTGTAGTATTTTAGCCGCAAAAGTCCTTCCTTCGTTCCAAAGGGAGTGCGCTGTCCGGTAGGCTTGTATCCCTTGATACCCCTTAAAAAAGAGGAATGGGTCTAAACACAAAGAGCAAGCGGGATCTCG
>DUVD01000203.1 GCA_012841225.1 Fibrobacter sp. | reverse complement strand
TAAAGTTTTGTTTAATGGCTATGCCCACGGTATCATTGTAAAGCGATTCACATTTTTTTAGGTACCTAGTGAATTTTTCTTTAAAATTGATTTCCACGTCTTCGAATTGCGCACTCAATTTGTCGATGTCTTTATAAAGGGTGAACTTTCTATCACTTCCCCTAAAATTAACAGTATACAAAGGGTCGAGTTCTACAAATTCAAAGGGCATTTTAAGGCCACAATCTTCGATGAGTTCTTCAAATTCATAAGGCATGCTAAAAAAACTAGGACCCACATCAAAGGTAAAACCTTCTTTTTTTAATTGATTTAATCGACCACCTGGTTGCTTGTTTTTTTCTATAAAAACTACTTTTTGGCCTTTAGAGGCAAGTCTTAAACCGGTGGCGAGTCCCCCTAATCCTGTTCCTACTATCAATACGTTTTTGTTCATGATTTGAGTCCTTTTAATACTTGTGGATATAATTTATTTTTCACCCAGTCGAACTCTGGTTCAATCGAGAGTGTTTTTTCGCAGTAATCTTGAGCCTTTTTATATTGTTTTGTTTCAACATAAAACTGAATAATCGTCCCTAAAAGATTAAGGTAGTTCCAGTTGTTTAATGTGGCCGCCCGGTCCGTTTCCATAATGCGCTCTGCATTTAAGTAATGATTAATGGCCTCTTTTTTAGAGCCGCCAAAAACAACTGGCTTATAGTATGCAATATTACCCAAAAGCGCATGACTTAAGGCATTTGAAGAATCTAAACTAAGTGATTTTTCCACAAATGAAGAACTTTGGGCACCAATAAAAGGGGCCTTATACGGAGAAATTCCTATTTTAAAACCAACAAAAGCGGCTTTATAGGCGTAGATCATCGATAAGCCAAAGCGATTCTCTTCTAATTTTTGAATTAACACCTCGGCTTTTTTAATATAATATTTAGCTTCTTTAATTTTATCTTGATCGATACACCAGGCGATATAACCATAATGATAGTTGATCAGCTCTAGCTTTCCTGTTGATGTTTTTAAAAAATGGTATTCTAAAGAATCAGTAGTCTTTTTCCATTGTTTCATATCGCTTTTTTTATAGGCCTCATAAATAATCGGGTTGTTTTGCCCAAATAAAAATGTGCTTAAAAGCAAAAATAGTGTTACGAATAAATAGGTCTGTCTTTCCATAAGTAGCTTTTTCGCTTTTTTAAAATCAATAGGGTGTGTAAAATAAAAATCAAATGAAATGGAAACAATACGATGCTAAAAAAGACATTTTGTTTAGCAGCCATTGAATAAAAAAGCAGAGTGAAAACAATTCCTATAATATATAAAGGAAGATAAGAGGGCCATTCTATTAGCACAGGAATAAATCCTAAAGCAGCTAAAATCCAAAAAGCAAATGCAAATAAGGTGATATTACCAAAAAACTGAATTATGTTTTTTGAAAATCCATTTAATGCTTCTTTATAAGATTGGTACATGCGACATTGTACTCGGTCTTCACTAGTGACACAAGCGACTTTAATTTTTTGTTTTTTAAATTGCCGAGCGATGGCAATGTCTTCTACTGGAGCTAATTTAAATTGCTCATGTGGTTCTGTTTTGTGATAGGTAGATGCATTAAAAAGCATAAACTGGCCATTGGCCGCCGAGTGCGATGTGAATGGCGAAAGGCGAACTAATACAAGAGGCAAAAGCGTTAAGAGGATATAATTCATAATTGGAACGCTTAATCTTTCACCCCAAGTTTTTTGGATTTGCTTTGGAAAAATAGAGAGCAAGCCCAAATCCTTTTTTTTCATGAAGGCTAAAGTGTCTTCGATTACAGTCCCAAAAAGTTGAACATCAGCGTCCAAAAAAAGATAGTAGTGACCGCACGCTTTTTTTGCTAATTGGAAACAAGCATGGTTTTTGCCAAGCCAACCAACAGGGAGAGGGTCGCCAGAAATCAATTGAATACGCGAATCTAGTTTAGAGTAGTCGAGAACCATCTCAGCTGTACGATCGGTGGACTGATCATCATAAACTAAAATTTCCATTGCCTTTTTATTTTTTATTAGGTGTGCTAGTAGTACGCTAATATTTCTTTCTTCATTGCGAGCTGGAATTAAAACAGAGACTAATTCGTCTGGATTAGCCATTTCTTTTTTTAGCTTTTGACTAAAAAAAAATTTGCTAATGCATTTGTCATTTGCATTAATAAAAAAAAACAAGATATGCAGGCGAGGATGAACATCATGAGGTTTTTTCTTTTTGGGTACAAAGTGCCTTTAAATAAAAATGATTGTAAGCGTCTTCGATAGAATTGAACTCAAAATCTTTAACTGTAAAAGCCTCTTGATAAATGCTTAAATTTGGTTTTATATCAGAAAAATAATCCACTAAGTTAGCGACAAACAAAACAGAAGTTTCTGGCGGGGTAAGCTTTAAAACTCTGGCAATGCCCTTTTCAAAATGAAAGTCATTGTTATAAATAGAATGAATTTCCCCTTGTGGAAATAGAAGGACTAAATTACCCGGTTGCGATAAAAGCTCGCTTGTATAAGTAATGCTTTCTAAAGCCTCACGCGATTTCTTTTTTACAGAATAACCGCCAGTATGTTTAAAGTACCAATGTTTTTTAAGTTGTTCTTTAAGCATCATGAAATAAAATTTTTTGCCGATTTTTTTTAGGTTTAAATACTCTACCCAAAAGCCATCCCACCAACTAACGTGATTGGCTACTACTAGCACCGACTGGCCTTTATCCGCAAACTCCCCTTCTATATAAACGGCATTAAAATGACGCTTAATTAAAAAAGTCGTTAGTCTTTGAAACAAAGGGTATATCACAGGATGGTGTTTGGCTTTAATCATAGGTTATAGAAAGCAGTTTAAAAAGATAAAAAAGACAAATTGAGCCGCAAAAAGAATAGGCGCAATTGGGTTTTTAGTGTTCACCTTTACTACCCTAAGCAGAGCCACAAAAAGCACCCCAAAAAAATACCATGTGATGTAATTTTTAAGAGGGATTTCTGACCCTTGCCAACTCCACATATCCATTTTAGCCGCCACTTGCTCCAAAAGAAAATCGTAAAGGAGCATTAAAAAGGAAGATAAAAAGACAATAAGAACTTCTTTTTTAAAGAAGTGACTTATAATAGAAACCGAGGTATAGGTTAAAAAAAGCCAATTTATCCCTATCAAAAGAGGCGTATCAAAAAGCTTTATGCCAAGAGCGCTCCCATAAGAATAATCACCAAAAATAAGACCCGTGTTAACACCTATTACCTCGGCTAAAAAGCCCACTGTAAATATGATTAATAAAACAGCAAGTACTTTTTTTGAATAGGGCTTGTGGTAAATGGCTAATAAATAAGTGCCTAGCAATAGTGCAAAAGGAGTAATAGCGATGAAAATATTTTTAGTGTAAGGAATTAAAAAGCCAATAATACCCACCGTATAAAATATCAAAATAAATTTTTGAACTTCTCTTAGGGGTAATTTGCTTTTAGGATATAAGTATAAACTCATTTTTTTCTCTTTAAAAGACCTTGATTTTATACATCAAAGCCACCTTTAATACAATTAGTTGTTTGCTAAAATTAGAGATTCTAATTCTTTTAGAAAGCACTACTTGAGGAGACATTTTTTTTATCTTTAAGAATAAGTTACGGTAATAAAAATAAGCCAAGGCCACGGCAAGCTTTGATCTACCGGGTAGCTTAGTGATACCGACCCAAGCGTCATCAAAGTCTTTTTGTATGGAGGCCTCTATTATTCTTTTTGATTCGACATTAAATCCTTGTTGACGAAGCTCAGGAAAATAAACGCGGCCAAGGTCATTGAGGTCTTCTTTTAAATCGC
>DUVD01000202.1 GCA_012841225.1 Fibrobacter sp. | reverse complement strand
TTTCGGAGTTTAGATTGGTTTAGCGCGCGATCGGCTGGCGAAATTTTGTCGATAAATAGCTCGCCATTGAGGTGATCGACTTCATGCTGAATGCAACGTGCAAAAAGACCTTCGCAATTTCTAATTTCTTTCTTTTCACCATGCTCATCGATGTAACGAACTGCTACTTTTCCTGGTCTTGAGACATTGCAAAAAATATCCGGTACAGACAAGCATCCTTCTTCGTAGTCGACAACTTCGGAATCGGCCTCTTGTTCCCATTCTGGGTTAAACATAATGTAAGGGCAACGTTCGTCATCGTCCGGATGAGAAATATCTATGACGACGAGGTTACAGTTTTTGCCGACCTGAGGAGCCGCTAAACCAACTCCTGGGGCTTCGTACATGGTATCGAGCATGCTTTTAGCAAGTTCAACTAGTTCTTCAGTCACCTCTTCTACAGGCTTGCATTTTTGGCGGAGAATGTCTTCTCCATATACTTTAATATCTAATAAATTCATGATTCCTGTTTTGCTTAGCTCTCCGTCTTAGTTTCTAAAACGCGGAGGATAGCCGATTTTTCAAAATCAATTTTTGTGGAGTCGCCCGTTTTAATGGTGACTACACTTCCTTCAATGTTACTAACGGCGCCAATAATGCCTGCAGTAGTTAAAACTCTATCGCCTTTTTTTAAAGCCTTGCGAATAGCGTCCATCTTTTTCATTTCTTTTTGCTTAGGCATAATGAAAAACAGGTACATGACTACAAACATCAAAATAAAAGGCAAAAAAGCCATAATGCCGCTTGGACCTGAAGCAGCTTCTTCTTGAGCAAATAAAGGAGTGGCTAGTAATGCGGCGGCGATAATGTAAAATTTCATGAGGGTACCTTGGTTAAGTATTTTCACTAAACAAATTAGAAAATTATCTTTAGAAATAGGATAAAAGAAGACCTAAAAATAACGATATACAGGACTAAAGGCGCTCAACGAGTTTTTTATCTAAAAGAGGGTAAATTCGATTTAATTCTAGAAGATCAAGAATAAGATCGAGATCTCCGTGAATAAAGTCGGATTCAGAGTTAGAAACTCGAGTTAATATCTTTTTATTAAATAAATCGTCGAATGATTTTAATGAAAGGCGTAATCCTCGCAAAAATTTAGACTCTGTTTCTAAAAAATTGAAGGTGTTGATTGCCGTTTGATCTTGGTAGGCAAAGCTTTTTGTTTTAGAAGTTTGGACAAACGCATCTAAAATAAGTTGATCGGTGAGTGAAAGTATCGTGGATGGGATTTTCTTTTGAGTTGCTCTATAATGTAAGGCCTCGTAAAGAAATTGGATCACCTTAGGATTCCAGTTTTGAATGGAATTAGCGCGAATTTTAAACAAGTCAAAGGACTCAAGTGCTTTTAATAAATGAAGGGAGTCTTTGAAGTTTAGGCCATTTAAAATATGAATAGATTTAGCGAGTGAATCGATAGCTAATGTTTTTTTTTCTGAAGAACGATAAATAAGAAAAAGAAGACTGGGCAATGCTCGAATAATATTATTTTGTAGGTGCTTCTTTTCGGCTTCTCTAAAGCGCCTAGATAAAAAATATAAAATAGAAGAAAGCCAGCTTGGTGTTTTTTGAAGAGTATTCTTTAGCTCTTCTTGACTTATGGCAATCACTTCGGAATCGACTTCGGCCTTAACAGAGTTGGTGTGTGGACGGTTTTCTAAGAGAGACCCTTCGCCAATAAGCGAGCCTGGTTCAAAAGTCCATTTAATTTGAGCGACGCCATACTCCAGTTTTTGTGCGGTGAGAAGGCCTTTTTTTACAATATACAAGTGATCGTCAAAAGTCCCTTCCATAAAAAGATATTCGCCAGATTTTATTTTCATAGAACAAGCTTTTTAATATTATTTTCGTGTTGAATAGCGAGCAAGTACTTGTTTACTTTTTTACGGTTGATTGAAAAAAAGTTTTCATTATTTCGAGAAAAAATCTCGTATTCTTGAAATCGGATAATCTCTGATACGGATACATGCACGTTTTGCATTTGTAGTATTTTGAGCCAAGCGTTGCTTTCAAGCGCACCTGCTTCTGAGTAGGTGGAAAGAAATAGCATGCACTCTTTTTCTAAAGCATTGAATTGAAAAGGGGGGTAGGCAA
>DUVD01000023.1 GCA_012841225.1 Fibrobacter sp. | reverse complement strand
CTTTATTTATTCTTCGATATCTGCTTCGTCGATTTCGGCATTGTGATAAACTTCTTGGACGTCATCATTGTCTTCAAATTTATCGATGAGCTTTAAGAGTTTTTGAGCCTCTTCTCGATTTAATTTAACACAATCATTAGGAACAAAGGCAAGTTCTGCACTAATCATTTCGATGTTTGCTTCTTCAAGAGCCTTTGTTACGGATTCAAAAGCCTCTGGAGTCGTGCTTAATTCATGTACATTTTCTTCAGAGCTCATGTCGCTCAAGCCCGCTTCAAGGGCTATGTCCATAACTTGGTCTTCAGGGTGCTTTTCGGCATCAATTAAGATGACCCCTTTATAAGTAAAAGCCCATGCCACCGAACCTGATTCGCCCATGCTACCACCGTTCTTATTAAAAAGATTGCGGATTTCAGCAACAGTTCGTACTTTATTGTCGGTCATGCAACTCACAAGAATGGCGGTGCCGCCAGGACCACGTCCCTCGTACATTGGTTCTGTCATATCGGCATCAGAACTGCTTCCTATGGCTTTAGAAATGGCGCTTTCAATGTTTTTAGCTGGCAAACTTTGACTTTTTGCCTTGAGTACTGCCACTCGCAATCGCGGATTCGTGTCGACACTACCGCCACCCGATTTAGCGGCGATTGAAATTTCTTTGATTAGCTTATTCCAAGCTTTGGCTCGGCCAACATCAGTCTTCGCTTTTTTGCGTTTGATGGTTGCCCATTTGGAATGTCCCGACATATTTACCTCAAGTGCTAGGGTTCAACAAAAAAAATAAAATTTTACTACTAATGTTGTAGGGTCTCTCTATATTCATTTACCGCTTTTTTATACTCTTTTACAGAATTGGCTATTCTTTTTGCCAAATCGGATTGTCCTTTGGCCGAACTCATGTAAGCTTCATCGTTAGCGTGTGTAATAAAACCAAGCTCAACAAGAACAGCAGGCATTAACGCCCCTACTAAAACCATAAAGCCAGCGCCACCAACTCCAGTGCCAAGTTGTTTCATTTTGCTGTTATTGCTAAAACTTTTTAATAACTGTTCAGTGTACATATAAGTATTTTGCTTGTACTTCTCTAAACGAGCTTCTAATTTAAACCATTCTAAAGGGGTCAGTTCATCTTTAGCGCCTTTATCCCCAAAGAGGGTAGCCACATTATTTTCGCGTCGGGCAATGGCTTTGTCTTCTTCACTAACAGGAGCTCTTAAAACGTAAAAATGATACCCTTCGGTTCTCTTTTGCCTTTCTATACCATCGACCGCATTGCAATGCAAGCTAATAAATAAATCGCCATCCCACTGGTTTGCTAAGCTCGCTCTTTGTGATAATTCTATAAAAACATCTTTATCACGGGTTAATTTTACGTTAAATCCTTCAAGCTGAAGTTCTTTTTTTAAGAGTAGTGCTACTTTCAAAACTATATCTTTTTCTTGGCTTTTTTTACCGATTGCGCCAGGGTCTTTGCCACCGTGACCTGGATCGATTATAATGGTTTTAACTTCTCGCGTTCCAGCTGTTTCTTTTAAGTTTGTGGGCCTAGAAGTAGAAGGAGTTACTTTAGGTGGTTCAGAAAACACAATTGTTTTTGCTATCGTGTCCATCGTCATTTTTTGGGAGGTTTTCTTTTGAAAGGACTCAATGACTTCATT
>DUVD01000201.1 GCA_012841225.1 Fibrobacter sp. | reverse complement strand
GTTTCTTTAAGGTAACTAGCTACCGTCAAAATGATCCACAAGTGGTCATCGCCATACCAATTATAATAGCCATCAGCAGCCTTTTCACGGCTATCGCCTTCATTGGCTTCGTCGCCTTCGTCAGCAGCTAGCTTGGAAGGGAGGTACTGATGCATTGCATTACCTTCTGGACGCTGCACAGAAAGGAGGTTTCTAGCAAGGTCTAAGGCTTCTTCTGGCATGTGAGCCATAACGCCTAGCAAGTCTTGGCTAGAGTCGCGGTAACCAATACCACGTGAAGTCCCATAACCTAATTGATAAAGAGAAAGGTAACGGCTCCAGTTTTTGGTTGTGTGGCACTGGCGTGGGTTATGAACGTTAACCATAGAGTTGAAAGAAGCGTCTGGTGTGTTCACTTGGATAGGTGCTAAGTATTTTTTCCAGAAGCGAGCGAGTTCGTCAAAGGCCTTGTCGACATTTTTAAAATCGCGGTACTTTTTAATCGCTTTAGCGGCGACCTTCAAAGAAGGTTCTTGACCAAGTTGAGTACAGGTGCGGAAGGATTTTTTAGCTCCCAATTTACCAGCGTGAATCATAAGTGCAGCAACGTTATCGCCACGATCGCATTCGCTGTTGGAGAGTTCTTTATTTTGAAGAGCAATTGGGTTTGCCCAACTTCCCATTTCGTTCGAACCGAGGAACACTCGACGGTCACCTTCAAAACTAGAAATAGGACCATCCGCAGTGACGTAGTTTACAGCAAGATCGCGCTTCATATAAGCGTATTGTTCTAGAACGCAATGACCTGACTTTTCCCAGTGCGATTTTAAAGTCATCGTTTGAGGAACCCAATCCGCATTGGTCAATTGCTTTTCAGCTTCAAAATGGCTGAACTCATAAACAGGAATAATATCGACTTCTTTCGCCCCACCAGCGATATTGGTGATTTGAATATCTTGAAGCAACGTATGAGAGCCCGTTGGAACAAAAATAGTCACTTGAATGCGAAGACCAAAAGCCTCAGCAATCCACCTACTGTAAGAAAGACCAATATGGCATTCCCACTTATCCATTGGGATGAGTGTAGGTGTTACAAAAGGTGAAAACACCTTATAATTTTTTCCTTCTTTAATGCGAATGTATATTGTGCTCGCCTTAAAATCAGAGCTGGGCATTTGGGCTATATACTTAGTAATTCGATTTAAAGCCGGATCACCTTTACAAACCAAAGAGCCGCCAGTAGTATCGACAATACCGCCAAAATCCAACGTGCCTACATAGTTACACCATTTAATTGGTGTAGCTGGATTAGTAAGGACGTATTCTTTGTTAGCGTCATCAAAATAACCATACTTCTTAGAAGTGGTTTTTTTAATCGTTTTTATTGTCTTAGACTTTTGTTTACACGCTTTTTTAGCCATGTGTTCTCCATGAGTGTGAGGGGGGGGTTAATTCGTAGTTTCCACTTGAGAGTCGTTTAACGACTTTTGCTCGCCAAAGTGACGTGCTCCAAAATTAATGTAAAAATAACCATCGAGTTTTTTGTTCCTAATGGGGTCGCGCAAAATAGAAACAGCAGCGCGTACATATTTTAATTCCACTGTAATATGATCTCGACTCATGCAGTTCAAAAACGGCCCTTCAGCAAAGAGCGTAGGACGTGGCTCTTGTTCGATCATTTCATTTAATCTTTCAATTTCTTGCAATAACCGGCGCTCGTGAGCTTCCAAAGAGCGAACGGCTTCCTTCGGTTCAACGCCGTATAAGAAGGCAAATCCTAGTGTTCTAGGATCGTCGTTAAACCCTGTTAAATGCCTTAAAACTTCCTTCTTTAATAATTCTCGGCCTTTATCCGTAATGGTATACATCACCCTTTCAGGCCTGTTGCCATCCTTTTCGGTGCGACCCGTAATACATTGACTTTTTTCTAAACGAATTAAACGGTTATAAATAGTAGAGGTACTTATTTTAGCCCAGCGGTCTAATTCGCGCTTTCGAATTTCGGTCATAATATCATAACCGCTGCTTTCGCGCTCTAAAATAAAACCAAGCAAAACCAAGTCGTATCTATTCATCCAGAGTCCTTT
Source organism: Fibrobacter sp. (assembly GCA_012841225.1). Lineage (GTDB taxonomy): Bacteria > Fibrobacterota > Fibrobacteria > Fibrobacterales > Fibrobacteraceae > Fibro-01. Next base: position 8,498 of record DUVD01000201.1, on the reverse strand, counting down.
AGTCAAAATTGGCTAAAAACAGCCAATATGAATATTCTTTGTAATATTGCTGACGTGTATTCCAACTTAGAATATACCTATAGATTTTGGAAATCGTACCAAAAAATAGATGTTTTTTTATCTATCTTTGCAAAAAAGATAGCGACCCCCGGATATTACTTTTGACGACAGAAAATAAACACATTCACAATGCACTAAAACAAGTCCATTTAAACACAAGAAAATTCAGTTTGTCTGGTTTTTCTATATCGGGACTTGCGAGTTACCATCTTCTTCCCGAATTGAATTTTGCTGTAGATATGGGGGAATGCCCTTTATCCGCTATACCGCTTGACCACGTTTTTTTAACCCACGCTCACGGGGACCACAGCCGTTGCCTAATGAGACACCATAGTTTACGCAAAATGATGGGCATTGAAAAAAATGCAGCCTATTACCTCTCTGAAAATATTTATGAAAAGGCCTGCAACTGGATTAGGGCAGAAGCTGCTTTTGAGGGAGTTCCAGAATACCGAATTCAAATACCCAACTTAATACCTGTAAAAACGGGTGAAAAAATTATTTTGCAATACCGTAAAGACCTTGCAATAGAGGCTTTTGAAGTCAGCCATTCCATTCATACTTTAGGTTGTACTGTGTTTCAGTTTAAGAAAAAACTACTTGAAAAGTACTTATCCTGCTCGACGGAAGAGATCATTGCGCTCCGCCAAAAACATATAGAAATAACCAAAGAAGTATATGAACCCATAGTCACTTTTATGGGAGATTGTAAAAGTGAAAGTCTTTTAGAAAATCCTTCTATTTGGAAATCACCTGTTTTAGTAACAGAATGCACTTTTGTGGACGACAACGAAGAGGAAATGGCTAGAAAAAAAGGGCATTCCCACTTAAACCAAATTATTGAAACCTTTGAGAAAAAACGAAATGAGATCGAGTGCGAACAAATAATATTAAATCACTTTTCAATGAAGTACTCCGCAAAGCACATTCTTGACGCACTGGATAAAAAACTGCCTGAATTTATTAAAGATAAAATCACGGTCATGCTATGAATATGGAAAATATGGAACAGGACGAACAGAACACAAAAGAAATCCCTGAGTTTTACAGAGACTTAAAAGAAGACCTTAATCAAAATGGATTATGGTATTTTACCTTTCGACAAAACCCAAAAGCGCGACGAAAACCCATTCAGACTCCAGATAATAAACCTCACAAAGTTGATTTTAAATGGAGCGATTTGTTTGGCAATAAAACGAATCAAATAGAAATTGAAGTAGGTTCTGGTAAAGGGCACTTCTTAACGGAATATGCAAAAAAACACCCAGAAATTTCTATTCTCGGTAGCGAATGGGATAAAACATGGGCCATGACTTGCTTAGAAAGGCTAATTAAAAAAAACGTCACCGAAAACACCAAAATGCTTTGTGGTGATGTATTTTATTTTTTACGAGATGCCGTGCCGGCTAATTCTGTAGATGCTTTTCACATGTATTTTCCAGACCCCTGGCCTAAGGAACGACATCACAAAAACAGATTGCTCCGCCCCGATTTTTTAGTCGAGGTTGCTCGCACCTTAAAGTCTGGAAAGCGCTTGTTTTACTGGGGCACAGACCACAAAGAGTACAATGAAGTCGCCCTCGATGCCTTTGACCATTTTGATGGCTGTACAGTAATAGAAAGAAACACCGTTTTACCAACGGAAGGCATCATGACTGGGTTTGAAACAAAATACCGCAAAGAAGGACGCCCGATTTACCGGAGCCTTATTGTTTTCGAAAAATAATATTTACTAGATTATACGCTATGCTAAAGCAACTTTCAATTCGCGACTTCACCATTATTTCAAAATGCGACATTTCTTTTGGCCCAGGCTTCACTGCCATTACAGGTGAGACAGGAGCTGGAAAATCTATTTTGCTAAAAGCCATTCGTTTAATCAATGGCGAAAAAGCAACGGCGTCGATGGTTCGTGCTCAAGCCGAAAAAGCATCTATTGAAGCTATTTTCGATATTAAGGATCTTGCCGAAACAAAAAAAATACTTGAGCAATTAGAAATTGACGCCGATGATGAGCTTATTATTCGCCGTGAAATCACAGAGACTGGAAAATCAAGGGCTCGAGTAAACGGCAATGTCATCAACTTAAGCGATCTCCAAATAATTGGCGAGTCGCTTGTGCAAATGCACGGTCAAAGCGAGCAAGTTTTACTTCGAGATGTGCGAACTCATGGACGCATGCTCGACGACTTTTGTGCTAATGCCTCTCTACTTGATGAATATGCGTCTCTCTTTAGCAAATGGAATCAAAAGCGAAACGAAATAGAGGCCTTAAAAGAACGCGCTCGAAACCTAGCCGCCCAAAAAGATTTTCTTAAGTTTCAATTTGAAGAGCTGTCCAAAGCGCACCTCAAGGCTGGAGAAGAAGAAGAGTTAGAAGCATTAACCACTTTGGCCTCTAGAGGAGAAACCGAGCGCCGTTACCTCAGCGAAATGGGTCGTATTTTAGAATCAGAAAATGGATTATTCGATCAATTACGCTCCTTCCAAGCTAAAATTAAACAGCTAGCTATTAAAGTGCCAAGTTATGACGATCAACTTATCCAATTTCAAGAGACACTAGACCCTTTAGAATCTTTTCTTAAAGACTTTGCCTCAAACTCACCCGCTAGCGATGTCTCACCTGCCGAACTAGACAGAGCAAATGCAAAGCTAGCCTCTATTCAAAAATTAAAGCGAAAGTATAAAACGGATGTCAATGGGCTAATTGAGCTCATCGCCACGCGCCAAGAAGAACTAGAGAGTTTGGAAAACTTAGACGCTGATCTCCAAGAGCTAGAACGCCAAACTTCAAAAAGCCAAGAGCAATTAGAAATTATCGCTCAAAAACTATCCCAAAAACGCATCACAGGGGCAGCAAAACTTGACACCGCGGTAGAAGCCATTCTACACGAGCTCGGGATGCCAGGCGCTCGATTCAAAACATCGATCCTCTCGACAAGTCTCTCTTCTACAGGTGTAGATAAAGTGGAGTTTTTGCTTGCACCAAACACTGGTGAAGGCGAAAAGAGTCTACAAAAAGCAGTCTCTGGTGGAGAACTCTCAAGAGTGTTGCTCGCCTTTAAGAGCGTCATGGCCGAACTAGACACCACTCCCCTGCTCATCTTCGACGAGGTCGACGCGGGCATAAGCGGAGAAATAGGCAATAAAATCGGCATTGCTTTGCAAAATTTAGGCAAGCACCATCAGGTTCTAACCATCACCCACTTACACCAAGTCGCTAGCCGAGCTGAAGGTCAGCTCGCCGTCAAAAAAGAAGAAGTAGAAGAGCGTACTTATACCACTATCTCTGTTTTAGATTACCAAAAAAGACTTTTAGAGCTCTCTCGAATGCTTGGCGACGAGCGCTCCTCCACAGTACAAGAACACGCCAAAAAACTATTAGAGGCTAATAATGAGTCATGATATATCAGATCAAGATACATTGAGAATTCGCGGACGGTTTTGGAGCGTATTACGAGCTCTATTATTCGTTTTGGTCATTTACTTTATTTGGAATGAAAAGACATTTATCGCGGCCACCTGTGTATTAGCAGCTCTAATCATGGGCTGGATAAACACTTACCAACTTCACATTCAAGAAATAGAAAAACCCTACTATCGCTTGTGGTTGAATTTTATAGACGGCCTGCTTTCTTTTGCTGTTATGACTAGTATTCTGATTAGAAATTGGATTAAAAGTCAAGAAATGGAAATGATCCTCGCCGTCGGTTGTGCCTTTTTGCTTACACGCTTAATCGCTTACACTCTTTTTTCTATTGGCGTTTTACACGAAGGTAAAAAAATCCCAAGGCGCGGTTCCTGGAGCAAGTTAGCGACCGTTTTCATCACCCTCACTATGGCCGTTTACCTTTTGCACCTAGAACACTACAAGCAAATTGCAATGGTTATTTCACTACTACTCATGGGTGCCTCAAGCGTTTCTTATCTTTATTGGTATTACCGAGACCCCGCTCACCGTAAACCACTTTCGGTGGCAAGCCAGCTCACCATGAGTCGAATTGTCTTAACTCCTTTTTTACTTTGGGTTTTCTTTTATGATAACGACCTAAACTACAGTAACAATATCATCGAATTTAAAATTTTGGCTTTGGTGATGGTGCTTGGTTTTATGTTGACCGATTTCTTAGACGGCTATCTCGCTAGAAAAATGGGTGATGTTTCTACTCTTGGAAAATACCTAGATCCTTTTTCTGATAAAATCGCCAATATGACTATTTTCCTTTGCTTTATCGCTACCGGTTACGCCCCCGTCTGGATGGTCGCTTTAATCTATTTCCGCGAAGCAAGTGTCGAAACATTAAGAACCTTAGGCGCTTCAGAGGGTGTGGTAATACCTGCAAGGCGCAGTGGTAAATGGAAAACAGCAATACAAGGCATTGGCATTGTCACTATCCTCGTAGGGGCTTTAGACCCGCTTATCGAAATTATTCCTAATTACCAAATAATATGGACTTATTTGCCAAATTTTGTGATGGGCATCATTACGGCAATTACCCTCATTAGCGGTGTAGATTATTTTTTCTCATCAAAACATATTCTCAAAAAATTTGTTTGAGTATTTAACTAAAAGCCCTTGCCAAGAGATTATCTTTTTGTTATATATGTTGCATCACCTCGACGCGGGGTGGAGCAGTTGGTAGCTCGTCGGGCTCATAACCCGAAGGTCGCAGCGTTCAAGTCCTGCCCCCGCTACTAAAAGAGACTTTTGAAAAAAAGTCTCTTTTTTTATTCCCAGTTTTTTTTACAAGTCAATTGCTTTTGTTAAAGCTCGAAGCATTTTATAACAAATGCATCTTTGCTTATCGTGCAAGCATCCCTATACGAACACTCTCTGCTATTTCTGCACCAACAAGCTGTTCTAAAAACGCCAGCGCAAATTCTTCTGCGGTGCCAGGGCCTCGGCTCGTGATTATTTTTCTATCAACAACCACGCGTTCCTCGCTATATTTTTTGCAGAATGGCTCTACTTCTTCGCGTACAGAAGGGTAACTAGTGATGGTATAGTTCGAAATGATTTTTGATTGAGCTAAAACTTTAGGAGCGGCGCAAATAGCGGCAACCCATTTATCTTCTTCGTGAAACTTTTGAACACACCGAATAACCTCTTCACTACCGCAAAGGTTTTCAACACCAGCACCACCCCCTGGTAAAAAGACTCCTTCGTAAATCCCTAAATAAAGCTCGGAGAGAGCCGCGTCTGCACGAATAGAAAGCCCATGAGCTCCTGCGACTTTAGCGTCATTGTAAATGCCAGCTAGAGTAACCTTGACGCCACCTCGAATTAATATATCAAAAGTGGTCGCAAATTCAATCTCTTCAAAGCCATCGGCCATTAAAAATAAAACTTTATGCATTGTCCTTCCTTTTTAAAAAAACAACCCTGTATTTCTCAAAAATACTTTTAATCCCACATTAAATATAGCTCACAGAACAAATATAACCCACATTTTCTTATATTTGCTACTATGATTACATCTGATCGCATTATTCGAGCTACCGGTAAAAGAACGCCCATGCGTCTTGTTTTGGCAGACATCACCCAAACAATGAACATCATTGGCAGAAAACACAACGCTACGGCTTATTCATTAAAACTACTCGCCGAAACGGCTATTGCGTCTTTATTTCTTTCAAGTGGTCTTAAGTTTCAAGGAACTGTTAGCTTTAAAATTGTGTTTTCAGGGGATTACTCTTTTGTACAAGCAGACACAACGCCCCTAGGTCTCATTCGAGCAATGATTCCTCATAATGAAATATTGAAAGCAAGTCATTTTGAACCAGCACTTCTACACCAAAGCATTGAGGTTATTAAAACAAACGAAAAAGGGAAGCGCCTCCAAGAAAGTCTTGTTGAAGCACCTGGAGAAAGTGTAGGCCGCAATCTCGCCGCCTATTTATTACACTCCGAGCAAACGAGATCCGCCGTTGGGATTGAAGCTAAAGTGAACGCCAAAGACCCTTCAAAACTCGATTATGCCGTTGGTTTTATGGTAGAAGCTTATCCCGATTTAGAGGAACGCGACATCGCTATTATGGAACAAGTTGTTTTAAACTTGCCTCCATTCTCAACGATGTATAACCCTGAAAACGGTTTTTATTCTCTAAACACTTTATTGGATCAATTAGCAGGCCCTTACGATATTGAGATCGTCAAAGAAATTGAGCCTTCATTTTATTGCCCCTGCAGTAAAGTACGCACACTCTCTTCTTTATCCACTCTATCTAAGACCGACTTAAAAGAACTTGTAGAAGACAAAAAAGACCTCGAGATCATCTGCGACTTCTGCCGCGAAAAGTATGTTGTTACTCCGGAAGACATTGAGGATATTCTCAAAAACCGGAAAAGCTAAAGGTATTACATGTTTACAAAACAAAACGTAGTCACCCTTGATTTAGAAGGCGTTTTAGCTCCTGAAATCTGGATTGCCGTAGCCCAAAAAACAGGCATTGAAGACCTACGACTCACGACACGCGATGTTGCCGACTACGATGAATTAATGCAAGGTCGATTGAAAATCTTAGAACGCGAAAACTTAAAGCTTTCAGACATTCAAAAGGTGATAGCTGAACTCGGTCTATTAGATGGGGCCAAAGATTTTTTAGACCAACTGCGAGATGAAACACAAGTGATTATTTTGTCGGACACCTTCCAAGAGTTTGCTCACCCTATTATGAAAGCACTTGCTTTCCCCACTATATTTTGTCATAATCTGGTAATTGAAAATGATAAAATAATCTCTTACCGCCTCCGCATGAAAGACCAAAAAACACGCGTCGTCAAAGCCCTTCAAGATTTGCAATACAAAGTCTTTGCCGGTGGAGACTCCTTTAATGATTCCGGAATGCTTCTCGCCGCCGATAAAGGAGTCCTTTTTAGGGCTCCACAAACGATGAAAGACGCCTTTCCCGACCTTTCCAGCACTACCGAATACGCAGAGCTCCTCGAAGAATTCCATCGATTTCAAGACGCTCTTTAAACAAGGAGAGCGTCTATGCTCTTACAGCAAGAATACCTATCGCTGTTAATTTCTAAACCAGTCCAAGAGTTCATTTTAAAAGCCATTTGCGATAAGATCGATTCATTAAAAATTTCGGAACTACTTCTTAAAAGCCACTCCACTGACGAGAGAAAAATCATTATGGACTACATGATCCTCGTCCCTAAATTCCAAAAGAAATTTGAAACAGCAGCTCTGCTTCTCTGCGACACACTCGCCTTAGAGCAATCTACTGCAAAAGACATTGGTTTTTGGAAAGGATTCTTATGGCCTAAACAAGGAAGTGTTAATGACCTTTGTTGCGGCATGGGCGGTGATTCTTTTTTTATACCAGAGCCCTTAAAAGTTACTGGGGTTGACTTAGATCCTTTACGCCTCGAAATGTATCGCTACAACACCACACAATTTCAAAAAGAATATTCTACCGTTCTCGACGATGTACGCACTTTTACAAATGAAGCAGATTACTTCACCATTGATCCTGCTCGACGCCAAAGCAAAGAAGAAAATCAAAGATTTTTTGCAAATCTGACTCCAAGCATTGCTGAAGTCTGCGAATTAGCTAAGAAGTACAAAGGCGGCATGGCCAAAATTCCCCCTGGCTACCCTTTAGACGAATTGCCAAAAGATGTCGAAATCATTTACTTGGGTAAAATAAACGATTGTAGAGAATGCCTGGTTCTTTTTGGGACATTGGCTGCGAACCCCGGAAAAGTGCGAGCCGTAATGATCGAAAAAGAAGAGATCGCCACGGAATGGATTTCTGAAGCCGACCGAAGCGAACTAGCTAAAGACCTCGATATTGCGCCTTTAGGCGAATTCATTATTGAACCCATTCCACTTTTAGTTAGAAGTCATTTGTTTGTAGAAATAGCTGAGAAAAAAAAGTTGTCCCCATTTTCGCACGGCATCGCGTACTTAACGGGAGACGCACCAATCGAAGAAAAAGGCTTTTATAATTTTAAAGTTTTAGAAACGTCCCCTTTAAGCACTTCCGCTGTACGACAAATGTTAAAAAAGCATAGTATTGGCAAACTAACTCTAAAAAAACGTGGTGTTGAAATTATTCCCGAAAATGAAATTAAACGTCTTGCTCCCAAAGGGAAAAATGAAGGTGTTCTTTTTTATACCAGACTCGACGGAGAAAAAATCGCCGTTTTAACCCAACGCGTCGCCTACCCTTTGAACTAGGTCTTTTATGGTAGTTCAATTGGAATCCTCTTGGCTTAGCCTTCTTAAAGATCAATTTGATGCCCCCTATTTTAAAAAAATAAAACAAACGCTTTTAGAAGAAAAAGAACTCGGTCCCATTTACCCACCGAGCTCTAGAATATTTGCCGCTTTAGACTTTTGCCCTGTTTCCAAAACTAAAGTGATTATCATCGGTCAAGATCCTTATCACAATCCAGGCCAAGCTCATGGACTTTCTTTTTCTGT
>DUVD01000200.1 GCA_012841225.1 Fibrobacter sp. | reverse complement strand
TTTTTTTTACTCTCTATTTGAGACAAAATAAGGTCAATCGATTCTTCTTTTGCAGGCTCTATAAACCCACAAGTATTGACGAGAATATACTGAGCAGAATCGGCTTGTTCGGCGATTGAAAAACCACTTGCTAATAATTCAGAAAGGATACATTCTGCATCCACCTGGTTTTTAGAACAACCCAAGTGAATGGTAAAGACGCTATTTTTTTTTAGGGGCATGATCTAAATATAAAAAAATAGATGCTTATTCCCAGTCGTCAATAATATCCGCTTGAGGTGTCGCAGGAGCTTCCTCAACAACAGGAGCTTGCTCAACGACAGGGGCTTGCTCAACGACAGGGGCTTGCTCAACGACAGGAGCCGGTTGTACTACTGGGGTTGGTTCTGGTTGAGAAGGAGCCTGCTCCACTCTAACCGGTTCGGGCTTTTGGGCTACAGGTGTTGGCTCGTGGTAAACTTCTTCCATTGGCGCAGCGTGATACGAGTCGTCTTGGTCAAAATCTGAGCTACCCACAGAGTCGTTGTTTTTATTATCGACCCACCAAGCAAAACCAAGAGGTTCTAGTGTTAGCCTTCCAAAGTTTTGAGCTGCTTCTATAGATGCAAAATAACCAATGCGAACACGATAGTAAGTTCCTTCGAGTTCTCCGGGATTCTCTACTTCTGCGATATAACTGGTAATGTTATGGGATTCTAATTTGGCCCCAATTGACTTAGCGTTGCTTCTTGATGGTTGAATGCTCACTTGAACTACGTACGAACCACTAGAACCTTGTGTAACAGCCTCAACAGAATTGACGGTAGCTTTAGACGTCGCTACTTCCGATGTTGGTTTCGAAGTGCTCGCTAGCGCTTGAATTGGCTGTAAAGCCGGTTCTTCGCTTTCTTTTGGATTCGACATACTAGCTGTTTTTTGTAAGTCAATTTCGGGTACTACTTCTTCTTCCTTAGAGCAACCCAAAAAGAACGGAGACGCTAATACGCTGGCCATTATTACAACAAAAAAAGTCTTTTTCACAGAAACTCTCCTAAAATAGTCTTCCCTAAAAATATATATAAGTCTTTAATTATCAGCAAGTTATAATCATTTAGAATGCCAAAAAAAGTCTTTTCTACCGAAATACGCTTGTTTTTTAAGATGTGTTGACGAAAAAACAGCTTTTACATATATTTGGCTGACTTAAATTTGTAACCAAAGGAATCGCGTGATCGGTGTAATTGTTAAGTCTAACGAACCCTTCGAAAGAGCTCTCAAGCGCTTTACTAAGTCTTGTGAAAAAAATGGCATCATTTCCGATGTAAAAAAACGCCAGCGTTTTGAAAAGCCATCAGAAATCAAAAAACGCGTTAATACGGCCACTCGCCGCAAGCGCTTAAAAGACATTGCCGATTTAAATCGCAAACGCCTTTACTAAGATTTTTTAAGTTTTAGAGGCGTTTTTAGCCTACTCTTTTATTATCAGGATTGTTTTTGATGAATTGTTCTTTATTGTCATTAATTTTAGAAGACATCAAAGTAGCTATGAAAAGTCGAGACATTGCTGTTCTTGAAGTACTTAGAACATTGCATTCTGACATTAAAAATGTGGCGATTAACTCAGGCAAAGAAATCACAGACGAAGTCGTAATAGATGTTCTCGCTAAAAGCGCCAAGCAAAAAAATGAAGCCATCGAAATGCTAAAAGCAGGTGGCAGAGAGGAACGAGTAGCCGCCGAAGAGGCAGCTGTTGCTGTTTTTAAGCGTTATCTTCCTCAAGAAATTTCTGAACAAGAAGTGCTCGCTTTGATTTCTCAAATTAAAGAAGAAGTTGGTGCTGTCAGTCCTAAAGACATGGGCAAGATCATGAAAGAAATTACCCCTAAAATAAAAGGGCGCTTTGACCCTAAACGGGCAAGTGCTTTAGTTCAAGAGTCATTAAAATAAATTTGGCTTTTACAAATACGAGCAAAAAAACAGACTTATTGAGAACTTCACGTTAGAAGTTCTTTTTTTATTTCGTCAAAACGGCTTTGGTATTAGGCTTTTTTATACAAATACACTTTTAATGTCATGATGATAATGCAATCTTTAATGTTTTACTAAATTACGGAGTAATATAAAAAGGATTTTACCTATGCCATTTCGTCCTGTAAAAGAACAACTGGAAATTTTACTTCGCGGTGTTATTGAAATTGTCCCGCAAAATGAACTCGAGAAAAAGCTTCAAAAGTCTTATGACACTGGTGTTCCTCTTCGCATCAAGCTAGGCGTAGATCCAACGGCACCTGATGTTCATTTTGGTCATAGTGTGGTGATGAGAAAATTGCGCCAGTTTCAAGATCTTGGACACACAGTAGTTCTTATTGTTGGTGATTACACCGCTATGATCGGCGACCCTAGTGGTCGTAATAAAATGCGTCCACGGCTTTCGCATGAGCAAGTTCTCGAAAATGCAAAAGAATACCAAGAGCAGTTTTTTAAGGTAGTTCGACGTGAGCAAGTCGAAATTCGCTATAATGGAGACTGGTTTTCTAAACTTCCTTTTAATAAAGTAACCGAGCTTATGGGGCAATTCACAGTGGCCCAAATGCTTGAACGCGAAGACTTTAATAAACGCTATACCAATAATCAGTCTATTTCGCTTCATGAATTTATGTACCCAATGATGCAAGGCTACGATTCCGTGGCGATTGCTGCAGATGTAGAGCTTGGTGGGACAGATCAGAAATTCAACGTCCTCCGTGGCCGCGATCTTCAAATTTTTGAAGGTATGGAACCTCAAATAGGCATGTTTATGCCCATTCTTTTGGGTACCGATGGTAAGGTTAAAATGAGCAAGTCTCTTGGTAATTACGTGGGGTTAACCGAGCCCGCCGACGTGATGTACCACAAAATTTATTCTTTGGCAGATGAACTAATCGAGAATTGGTTTGAACTTTTAACCACGGTCCCATTGGATGAAATTCGTTTGATGATTGAAAAAGTCGCGAAGGGAGAAATGAATCCAAACGAAGCAAAGCATCTTTTGGCGAT
>DUVD01000199.1 GCA_012841225.1 Fibrobacter sp. | reverse complement strand
CACGTGCTTCTGCTAATAAAGAAACATAATAACCTTTGCTTTGATAATTATAATCTTTGCAAAGGTTAAACACTCTTAGGCTTTTTTGGCGCGTGTACTCCTCATTAGTGAGGTAATCTTTTGCAGAGATAATGTCGGCTTCGGGTACGTTAAAACGCCAATTTTTTGTGTTGTTAACGACAATGATTTTTTTCATTTATATTTTGACTCAAGGCTAATAAAAAATGGTTATTTAAGAGTAAAACTATTAAAGCAAGTCTCTGGTGGCAATAGGTTAAGACACATAATCTTTTTTTAAAACTAAATTGGAGGTAATGGCTATACTCCTTTTAATTCTTATTTATGTCGCTTTTATTAGCTTAGGTTTACCCGATACTCTGGTTGGGGCGATTTGGCCTTTAATGCAGTCGGATTTTAACGTTCCTTTGTGGGCAGCAGGGCTTCTTTCGATGATTACCGCCATTGGGACAATCGTATCTAGTTTGCTTAGTTCACGTTTCTTGTTTTACCTTGGCACCGGTAAAACAATTCTTTTTAGCGTTTTAATGACCGCTATTGCCCTTTATGGTTTTTCTATCACAGAAAATTTTCTTCAATTGTGCTTATGGGCATTTCCCTTAGGTGTTGGAGCCGGGGCTATTGATGTCGCATTGAACAATTTTGTTGCCTTGTATTATAAAGCGAAGCACATGAATTGGTTGCATTCTTTTTGGGGTATTGGCGCCACAACAGGTCCTTTTATTATGGCGCTTGTTATTGGTGCAGAGGGACATTGGCAGAGCGGTTACCAAATTATTTCATTTTTACAGCTGGGTTTAACTTTACTTTTGCTCTTATCACTTCCTTTATGGAAAACAATGGAGCTAGCGCCTTCCAAAAGAGAACCGCTGCAAAAGAAGTTGCTTTCAAACCGTGAGACTCTGCGGTTAAACGGGGCATTTTTGTCATTAATCTTTTTTGTGGGTTACGCTTCTATAGAGATTACCACGGGACTTTGGAGTGGTACATACTTAGTTAAAAAATCTGGGTTTTCTTCAGAAGAGGCCGCTTTTGGGGTTTCTTTAATGTTTGCTTTTATTACCTTCGGCCGTTTTTTATCTGGATTCTTAACTGCATTTTATTCTAACCGACAAATGATTCGTTTTGGACTTGCCGTCAGTGTCATTGGGGTTTTTGTTTTATTGCTTCCCTTGTCATCGTTCTTTGATTTTATAGGTATTATTTTAATAGGTTTTGGCTGTGCTCCTATTTACCCTGCCATGCTCCATGAAACGCCTAAACGATTTGGAGTAGAAAACTCTCAAAATGTTATTGGTCTTGGAATGGCTGGTTTTTACGTTGGAGCACTTAGCATGCCACCTGCCTTTGGGGTTATTGCAGACTTAACAGCCATTTCTTATTTACCTGTATTTTTAATTTTCTTTATAATATTTTTGTTTGTTGTTTCGGAAAAATTAAACCGACTAACTTAAAAGATTTAAACCAGAGTGCCATTAGACGCCATTTCTTATCTGAATGGAAACTCTTTAAATTCAGGCAATTGCCATTGTTCCTTAAGGTCGTCCCAGCGCATTAATTGGTTTTTCCAAAGGTAACGGCGATATAATCTTCTAGCCACTCGACTTGTAAGTTCGTAAGGAATAGTGT
>DUVD01000198.1 GCA_012841225.1 Fibrobacter sp. | reverse complement strand
GCGTTGTTTTTAATCTCGTTTTGGTACCTGGGGAATCGCCAAACAAGAGTGTCGCTACCGTCTTCTAGCCACTCAATAATGTCTATAAATTCGCCTTTAATTTTATTCAATATGCCCATAAAAAGAACCATCCGTTTAAAAAGTGAAGGATGCTATAAAAATACACTTCTCAAGGTAAAAGAGGAGCAAATCCCCATCAAATGGTTAAATAAAGTTTACCAGCCAGGCTTAATACCATTTTTTTAACTTGTTGAATGTCGAGTAAATAAGAATCATTCTTTGCAAAAGCCATCTTAAAAATTAACCAAGCGGTTAATTACGACAAGAAAGACCTTTGTATAAGAAAGCAGCTAGTGTATCTAGGTAGTGGGGAACGTCTATTTTCATTTTATCAAAATGGTTAAAAGAATGTTCGTAAACAGTCATTTCATGAAGTGACATCATAATCATTCTAGACGTCACATCTATATTTTCGACAAAAAATGCATCGCGGTCGATACCGTATTGCAGTACTCGCTCGACAATATGTTTAGCTTGCGTCAGTACTTGATCAATGTAAAACTGTGTTAATTGAGGGAAATTATTTGCTTCAGCTGTAATTAGCTTGGGGATTCCTGCGCAAGCTTCGCTTTCCATTAAATTCCACCATTGGTGGGTAAGCTCGTAGAGTAAACGTTCTGGAGTACCTTTATAATTATTTAAAAAATCGTTGCTATAAGAAAGCACTGGACTCATTGATGCGTGAATTACCGCTTTAAATAAAGCCTCTTTGTTTTCAAAGTAAACATAAATAGTACCGGGTTGTACGCCCGCTTGACGCGCTACTTCAGCCACTTTAGTTGCAGAATAGCCTTGTTCTACAAAAAGTTTTAGAGCCGCCGCGAGAATCTCTTGAGGGCGTATTTCCTTTTTACGTTGCCAAGATCGATGTGTATTAGCAATTTCACTTTCATTGTTGTTTAAGCTTTCTGTGGGAGAACCATTTGCATTGTTCATAGCGTACTCTTATTGAAATAATACTAGAAATATAAAAAATTAGAAAGAAATATTTTAGATAAAAGATAAAAGTCCTAAAAATCAAGTTTTAGGCATTTTATTCCATTCTTTAGAAAGTAGAAACACTCCTAGAATTGCCGCTAAGGTATCAGAAATGGGTGCGGCCATAAAGACACCAGAAAGGCCTTGAAAACGAGGAATGATAAGTAACAAAGGAATTAAAATTAAGACTTGTCTACTCATATGGAGTATAATAGATCGACCTGGTTTTCCCGTGGCTTGAAAAAAGTTACCACAAATCATACCGACGCCAATGGCTGGAATGGCTAATAAAAAAATCCGTATTGAAGAGGTAGCAAGTTCTTGAAGATCAGCATTTTCTCCGCTAAAAGGCCTAACTAAATAGGGTGCTCCGATCTGAATTAAAATCCACGCTCCTATTAAAAAGCTAACCGCTAAAACAAAAGCGTGCTTTAAAGTAGACTTAACCCGACTGTAATTTTTTGCCCCATAATTGAAGCCAATAATAGGTTGAATCCCTTGAATAAAGCCGAGTAAAGGCATAATCACCATCATTGCAATACTGTTAATTATCCCAAAAGCAGAAATGGCTAGGTCGCCACCGTAGACGCTTTGCTCACCGTAATAGGAAAGGCTTTTATTTAATATGATATTCATGACGCTATTGCAAACTTGCATCATGCCCATAGGAAGCCCAAAAATTAAAATGCGCCTAACAAAAACAAATTTCAAACGCATATAGCGCCATTGGATTTTAATAGGAGTTTCTTTCTTTAAGAAAAACCAAAGAATAAAGAGAGCTGAGATCATTTGTGCTAAAATAGTTGCCCAAGCCGCTCCAGCTACACCCCATTGAAACTGAACAATAAACAACCAATCAAAAACAACATTAAAGAACGCACCGATGAGCATCCTAAACATTGCCGTTTTAGGGTGCCCCATTGAGCGGATAAAATTATTCATTCCTGGATTAATCGTTTGAAATAAAACACCAAAAAGAATAATACTCATGTACGTTTTTGCGTAAGGCAGCGTTAACTCACTAGCACCAAAAACCCTTAACAAAGGTTCTAAAAAAAGCTGCCCTAAAGTAAAAACGAGCACAGCCATTAAAACCAAAAGAACGAGCGAGTGGTTTAAAATCAATGCCGCTTGCTTTTGTTTTTTCTGCCCTAGTCGAATAGAAAAAAGAGTGTTGCCACCCACTCCAATTAAAATAGACATGGCCATAATAAAAAGAGAAATAGGAAAGCAAAGTGTAATGCCAGCAATTCCCAAATAACCCACTTCTGCGGCAATAAAATAACGATCCACTATATTATATAGTGATTCCACGCTCATGCTAATCATAGCGGGCACAGAAAACTGTATAATTAGTTTAGGAATACTTAAAGAGCCAATTGAATTAAATTTGGCCGGGGGAGGTTTTGGCATAGAAGCCAAAAGTAGAAAAAATGCTGAATTTAAGAGATTGTGGCTACCTGATTTCGCCCGTTTTCTTTAGCAATGTAGAGCAGTTTGTCCGCCTCAGCGATCATCTCTTCAATTTTAGGGATTG
>DUVD01000197.1 GCA_012841225.1 Fibrobacter sp. | reverse complement strand
GTTTTGGATTAGAAAAGGTCAATTTAAGTGGCTATTCTCCAAACACAGACCACGTCACCCTAAAAAGTGCTGCGCGTGGCGCCGAAAATTGGATTCCTTGTTCACGCTGGGACTCTCCCATGGCTTGCATTGAACACTACCGCTCACCTAATTCTACAAAAAATAAAATGAACCCTTATTTAACTAAATAATAGCTTTTTCTTGTTTAATAGATAGTATTTTAATAAAGAGCGCATTTTTAATTGTAGAGGTTATAGATTGAGCACTTTATTGCACCCATCTCTTTGCACCCTTTTTATAAAAACTTGTAACAGAAGTGATTTTCCAGGGTGGTATCTCCGCAAAAACGGCGAATGGATTCATTATTCAAAAAAAACACTTAAAAACAATTTGTTACACTTAGCCTTTGCTCTTCATAAACGCGGCCTAAGCCAAAATAAGAATTTGGGCATTATAGCCCCTACCTCCCCCAATTGGATTATTGCAGACCTTGCTACTCAAATATGCAACGGCGTCACCGTCCCGCTTTTTCCGAATATTTCCTCCGCTAATTTCTTGTATCAATGTGAAGACGCCAATGTTGAATTTTTGGTCGTAGAAAGCATTAGTAATTTAGAAAAACCGCTCCAAGAATCACTCTCCTCCTTCCGACTAATCATTTGCCTCGATTCTACCGAAAAGAAACCAGAAAATGGCATTTATTGGGAAGAACTCATCGAAGAGGGGCGACTGCAAGCGACGCCAAAAGAAATTAAAGATTGGGTTTCCGAACAAATAAGCAAAATCTCTTCAGACGATGTTTTTTCAATTATTTATACCAGTGGCTCCACAGGCCTTCCTAAAGGAGTTCCGCTCACCCACCGTCACATGATTTCTCAATTGAAAACCGTTCGCTCTATATTCCCGTTAGATAGAAAAAAAGACTCCGCAATTACTATTTTACCTGTCGCTCATGTTTTTGAGCGAATGACCCTTTATTATTACACGCTTGTAGGCCTTAAAGTTTACTTTGCAGATGATCCTAAAAACGCAGCCACTTTACTTCAAGAAATTAAACCATCTGTGATGACCGTAGTCCCTAGGATTTTAGAACGCCTTTATGAAAAAATGACAGCAGCTGCAGACAGCCGGTCGGGGATTCAAAAACTACTGATAAATAAAGCCATTCGCTTTGCAAAACTCGAAAGGCCAAATAAAAACTCCCTACGCAAAAAAATATACGAAAGGCTGGTGTATCAAAAAATGCGCATCGCCATTGGCGGTCAATTTAAATACATTATATCTGGTAGCAGTGCCTTAAATAAAAGCATCAATCGTTTTTTAATAAACATAGGCCTTCCTGTATACGAAGGCTACGGCCTTACCGAATGCTCCCCTGTAGTTACAGCCAATTACAAGGGCCGCTCCAAGCTAGGTTCTGTTGGTCAAAAGCTTTCTCACCTAAAGGTTAAAATTGGAGACCAAAATGAAATACTAGTCAAGGGCGAATCGGTCTTTAACGGCTACCACAATCAAGACGATTACAATCGCACTATATTCACCAAAGACGGCTTTTTTAAAACAGGAGATGAAGGCTACATAGACGATAAAGGGTTTTTATTTATTAGTGGTCGCATTAAAGAAATGCTAAAAACGTGTACTGGTAAATACGTCTCACCTCTTCCCATCGAACTTGAACTTTGCCGCCATCCTTTTATAGAGTCAGCACTAGTAATTGCCAACGACCGTAAATTCGTTTCATCTTTAATTTTCATGAATTTTGAAAACACGCGTCGTCATTTGAAAATGACAAAAGAAAACTTTGACCCTAAAAAAGCACTGTTTTCTAAACAAATTCATAATGCCATCGACAGGCATATTCAGAATGTCAATAAAAAATTGAACCATTGGGAACAAATTCAAAAATGGGTTTTAATTGCAGACCCTTTGAATATTGAGTCCGGCCTTTTAACCCCTACATTCAAGCTCCGCAGAAAAACTACGGAACGCATTTATGCCACAAAAATAGAAGAAATGTACTCGTGATTATTCAGGATACGCACAGCACCTAAACCCAATCGAGTTGTTTTTATAAAATGCACCTGCAGCGCGATAAGGGGTTGTTTTTAAAAGGAAAACGGCTTCTTTACGAGACTCCTCATAAATTAACCCTGCCGCTAATTTTTCGAGCCAAGCACTTCCACCTTTTTTGTATTCTGAAAGTAGGGCATAATCCTCGCCTATAGTTTTAAGCGACTTAGGGTCGATCACATTAAAGAATTGAAGAGTGTCGGTAAAGTCTTTTTGAATAAGTGTAGCGTACAAAGCCTTTGTGGTGTCTTTTACTAAAGTGGTATCTACTGTAGTACCATTAATATAAAGGTATACGGTGTCTTTAGTGTATGCTCTTCGAGTGTAATATGGGAAGTAACGGTTAGTACACATAGCCGCTGTTTCTCGATCTATGCCTTCAAAAAGTTGAAAACTAGAGCCCTTTAAAACTTGAAGAGTATCGGGAGAACGCCCAAGTACCCACTCTTGGTATTGACCAGGTAAATCTCGGACGCCGTAGGCATTGGCGCACTTAGCATTTCTAAGATTTATGGATTTAGCAGACAAAGAATCATTTGTTCCAACATTACAATAAGAAAACAAATACTCCGTAGAAGTAACGTCGCCGTCTTCAATAACACCATTAGTAGAAGACCCACCTGAAAGGCAAACTAGCTCCCAATCCCTTTCTTTACAAAGAGAAACAGTATAACCAGGCGCTTCAATAGAGCTACAGGATGCCATCGCCTCGGCATGTAACACATTACGAACAAATTCACCTTCTTCATTACGATGCTCAAGCGACTCTATACAAAGGCTTGTGGTGTCCGATGTTTTCACAGGGATAAAGCCAATTGGGCAATCTATATTGATTACCGGATTTGGAGCAATAAATAAAGTATCTATTAGGGCTGCCGAATAATACCCAGATGAGTCTATCGAGCGAATTCTCAAAATTAAAGTATCATTGGGTAAGACCCAGCGAATGGTGTCCGTCACAAAACGGCCAGTTGCCGATACAACCATCGCGTCGTTCTTTAAATCATAAAGCTTAGTGTAGCGAGATGAAACGTCTCCTCCAGCATAAGATAGTTTTTCCCAAACATTATTATCCCAACGTTCTATAATGTAACTAGCGACCGAACGATAACAAAAAACTTCAGAGCAACTCGATGGTATTTCAAGAGAAGTCCCAACGACAATGCCATGATCTTCTTTTAATGGATCTACACTTTTGCTCCAAAAAAGTCGAACACGATTATTGCTGTCTAAGCGAGTAAAATGATTGTCTAAAGAATCGGGCAAACTTAATAAAGCCATGGGCATTAAAGGCGCGATTTTATCTGTAGTGATAAAAAGTTGGTTGTTCTCAACCGTAGTCAATCCTTCTGTACCAGAACTATTACCAGAAGAATCCCAAGAAGAAATACCTATAGTGTAACGACTTTCTGCTTTTAAACCTTCTAATAGTAATCGATATCGATTAATATCTGGGTTTAGAAAATCGAAACCACCTCCATCTAAAACCGCTATTCTTAAGTAGTTTTTAACATCTGCAGACTTGCTCGTTCCATCAATCCAGATGGAGTCGCCCACTGCTCGAATTCTAGAATGGCGTTTGTAGAGAATGGATTCTGTAGAATCGATTTTAGAATCATGAAAAACTTTTATTTTTAAATCACGAATATCTTCGTTTTGATCTTGAGCGTAGACGACTATATTATAACCGACGATTGGCCCAGACAATTCATTTGGGGCATAAAAGTCCGTTTGGTCTGTAGGGCGCGCCCATTCAAATATAGCACCGGAAGCCCAAACTGAATCTTGAAGGGTTACCCTTGAAGGAGGTAGGTCATCGCCAAAGTGAATATACAAGCGCTGTATAGAACCCTTTTTATCGTCGCTGTCCTTATCGGTATACTCGGGCCAAATCGCAACCTGTAAACTATCTCGATCTAAATAGTCGGCGACTAGGGAGGTTAGGTCGATGGTGTCAAAGTCGTGCGTCGTTTTGCTATTATATTCGATAAGAATGGATTTTTTTAAAGCCGCAGCTGAAACTGCTTTAGAAGAATCGTCGATAACGATGGTGTCTAACCATAAATGGAAGCATTTTAATTGATTTGTTTCAATTGGAAACCTAAATCGAAGCTGGTAGCAGTGACCACCCTCTTCCTCTTTTGAAGCGCACTCCCGAAGAACAGAAACATCTAAAATCTCACGATCAAAAAAATACTCAATCCCCTCTTTTTCCTTACTACAGGAAGCCAATAAGAGTAAAATTTCAAGTAAAATAAAAATAGGAAAAAGTCGAATTATCATTATGTTATAAAATATAAAAAAACCGACTGAAAGCCAGCCGGTTTTTTTTATAAAGTATTAAAACTAAACTTCGGGATAAACTGAAATTTTTTGACGCTTCGCATCGAGGCGTTCAAATTTCACTTTACCGTCAATCAAAGCAAATAGGGTAAAATCTCTTCCCATACCGACATTGTTGCCTTTATGGAAATGAGAGCCGCGTTGGCGAACAATAATATTGCCTGCCTTAACGACTTCGCTACCGTATTTCTTAACACCAAGGTACTTGGCGTTTGAGTCACGGCCGTTGCGAACGGATCCTTGTCCTTTTTTACTTGCCATGTTAAGCCTCCATCACTTTAGCTTTGCGAAGCGTATTTTTCTTGACTTTCACTGGCTTTGGAATGCCTTGAGAAATCTTTTCTCTGCGAGTTAAAGGCACATTCTGAGCCTTTTGCTTAGCGAGAGCTACGACGCGAGCGCGGTTGCGGGTAATTATTTGAGGTTCGACTGCTGCAGATTCTTTGCCAGAGCGGATTTCCGTAACAAGCACTTCGGTATAGCCCTGACGATGACCGTTTTTACGTTCGTAACGAGTACGACGTTTTTTCTTAAAAACGATGACTGTGTCGCCTTTACCATGAGCAAGTATTTCTACTTTCACAGTGGCGTCGTTCAGGACAGGGGTGCCGACTTGCACTTCTTTTCCGTTAGAGAAAAGAAGAACGGACTTGAGCTCCAGTGTAGAACCGACAACAGCTGTGGCCATGCTGGGAACCTTATAGGCTTTGCCCAACTCGACTTTATACTGGAAACCACCTGTTTCAACAATAGAATACATTTTGTATATCCTTTAATTAGTTAGCTGTATCGGAATCGCAATAATAGTTAATAAAACAAAAAAAGTAAAGGATTTTATGGCGTTTATATAAAAAAAGTGAAATTAAAGCAAAAAAAGATGCTTTTTTTTTTATAAAATCAAAATGGACGCACAATGTTAATAATTAAGCCTTTATTTATAAAAAACTCCGATTTTTTACTAAATTAGACTCATCTATTACAAAAGGACTTTTGAATGAATACAATCGTAGACCTGAACGGCGACTGGGAATTCCTTTGGGATACCGAAGATATTGGCATAACAAACCGTTGGTACGCAAACCCCCAGGAAGGATGCGAAAAAGTACAAGTTCCTCATATTTGGGAACAAACCTTTGAGAAGATGTTTCTTACTCAAGATACCGGTTATTATTTTAAGCGCTTTTTTATTGAAGAAAAACAAGTTCCTAAAAGAATTTTTCTCAACTTTGAACGCATTGCCACTCATGCTGTTGTTTGGTTAAACGGCAAGCTCATTGGGGAACATTTTGGTGCATACTCCCCTTTCGTTTTAGAAACGTCTAAAGCGATTAAACTCGGAGAAGAAAACATTCTTTGCATTCGGTGTGCTAACATGGGCGCAGCCAATAGTCGCATTGACTTTGGTAGGAACTCAAAAGAAGGCGCAGACGACCGCTATGCTCATCCTTCGGAAATGCCTGTCGGACTTCCTTGGGTGCAGTATCCTTTTGCGGGTATCTACGGTAACGTGTCGCTTATTCTTGGTAATGCTGCTTTTATATCGGACATGCAAGTGGAGCCCGATATGGATCAAGAGCGCGTCGCCGTCGAAGTGTCTTTCAATAATCCAAGAGGGTTTCAAACAAGACTTCGCATTTTAATGAGAAATCCCCAAGGTGAAGTCTCAGAAACCTATAAAGATTTGAAAATCGAAAGAGAAAATGGCTCTCATCGATTTATTTTAGGCATTAAAGATTGGAAAAAAGAAAAGTTTTGTTGGAGTAACGAAACACCAAATCTATTTGCTATCGAAGTGCAACTCGAAGCCAAAACTACCAAAGCAAAGAGTGCTCCAGAGTATTCTTTTTCTATGATGAAAACTTTTGGTTTCAGAAAATTCGACTGCATAAAAGGTGACTTTTATTTAAATGACGCCATCATTAAATTACAAGGCGTTAATTACGGACAGCATTGGAGTGAAGGTGGTTTATGGACTTCTCAGAACCCCAATTTCCGCAAGGATCTTGAAGCGTTAAAAAAAGCAGGCTTTAACACCATTCGCTCTAACGGCGCGCCTCTTTCCAACGAAGCACTAGACTTGTGCGATGAAATAGGCATGTTTGTTTTTCAAGAATTTCCTGTACACACCATGCGCTCCTCCACTCGTGGTTTAGATGAAGTACGCTCTGTGATTGAAGATGTGGTGAACGAACAAAAACATCACCCGTCTATTGTTAGCTGGGTGATCGGCGCCGAAAACGGCACTTTGGTTTTAGAGAACGGAAACAAATTATTGAAAAATGTGGACCAAGTAGACACTAGTCGTCCAGTGATCAGCAACTTAAACTGCGTCTATTTAGACAACGAAGAAATGTTTCGCAAAGACACAGGCAAGCTACTTGGCGTGACCAACGATCGTATCTTGTTGTATGCTTCACATCGCCTGCACTTGCGTATGAACCCAAGCGCAAACTTAAGCTACTTCCTTTCCCTTTACTGCAATAAAGATGAAACAGAAGTCTCTATCCCCGACTCAACACTTGGCGATAGCCAGTTTCAAGATGACTACGAGTCTTTTGTAAAAGAAAATAATGGCAAGATTTTAGTGACCTTAAAGAACCACACCCTACTCCCTAAAGAGCCTACTAACTTGGCAGGGCCACGTGGCAGTAAAAATTCTAAAATCATTAAGAGCTTTTACAAACAAGTCAATACATTCATCGCCGATAAAAACTTATCGATATGGCCTTCTCTTAAAGCATTCAATGAAGACGCTCACCGCATTGCCTTGAAGAGCAAGGTAGATCAAATCGCCTCTATACAAAGTAACCCATTAGTTGCAGGCTATTTTCTAGACCAATGGAGCGATATTGGCACTGATTTTTCTGGTCTTGTTGATGAAAACCGCAAGTCTAAGGGCTTTGAAGCCTTTGCCAAAGAAATCACAACCCCCACTAAACTTTTAGTTTCTGGTTTTGAGCATGTTGTAGCACCTCAAAATGAAATTTCTTTTCAAATGGTTCTTCTCAACAATGATCGTTTAGAAGAATTTGTGACAGAAATTATAATTCTAGATGAAGCAGGTAAAGTAGTCTCTACTCAGAAGAAAGAAGAAAAAGGACAAACGAGTTTGGCGCCACTTGGCATCTACACTCTTAAAGCTCCCAAAAATCCAGGAAACTATACTTTCACCGCTAAGTTACATTATGAGGGCAAAGAAATTTACGAGACCTCTGAAAACTTAATCGTCATTAAACAAGCTGATGTGAAAGCCGCCATGAAGCATGTTTGCTTTTTGGACAACAGCACAGAAACAAGTGATGCTCTTGCTTCTTTAAAAGGGCCTGAAAAAATAATCTTCACTGCAAACTTGAGTTCTTGGAACAACGAGATATTAACAAAGATTGTCGAAGTCACAAAAAACGAAGGCAAAACGCTTTTCTTATCGGAAATGACTCAAGAAGATATTGAGATGTTTAACTCAAGTCATTATTTTGATTCGATTATTGAGTCTCACTTTTCTACTGGGGCCAATGAACTGAGTTTGCACTACTTGACCGATGACTCTCCCCTGCATGCAACGTTTAGCAATCAAAAAGTGTTGGATCAAAATGCATCAGCAGTCATGCCTAGCGTTTCATTAAACGAACTAGACGGTGCTTCTGTGTTAGCTCGCTCAGTCTCTATTATAAAGGGTGAAGTTAAAACAGGCGTTGATTTACAGATGCTTCCTTTTGGAAAAGGACAGTTGGTCTTTAACCAGTTTAGCCTCTTTGAAGGCCTAGAAACCAGTGCCTTAGCAGATGCACTCTTTTGTAAAATAGTTGATTTGTTAAAGTAAAAGTAACTGTATAAATTTAAGGGCTCTTCTTCAAAGAGCCCTTTTTTTAATTATAATTTTAAATTATTTTTTGGGTTTTAAAGAATCTTTAACTTCTTTTCGTTCTTTTTTAAGAATAGTAGTGTCGCTTTTTATTAAGGAGTCCGGTTTGACCTCTTTTAAAAAAGCCTCTTTAATAGAAACCCACTTTGTTTGCTCTACTTTAGGTAAAGAGACGCGGTCTTCTGATAAAGGACGGATATCGGGGAGCCTTAAGGTGTCTAACTCTATTACATCAACGCCACACAAATCCCAATAGGAATTAAACATAGCAAGCCATTCGCGTAACCAGGTTTTTCTCATCTCTCGATCAAAAAACCAGTTCTTGCCATTATACCTAAAGTGATTAATATCGACCGTTAAAAAAACGGGAGTATCACCCGCTAATTTAGAAAAAATTCGTTTGGCTCGAGCTGTAGCCGATGCACTTGTAATTAATAAAACGGTGTCTGCATTTTTAGACTTAAACCAAGGAATAATAGAGAAAGCCTCTTCCATGGTAGAGGGGTCATCGTGGTGCAAAAGAAAAACACGACTGCTATCAATGTCTCCAGAACGGGCAAAATCTTCAGCGTAGTAATCAGCGCTGCTTTTATCGCGATACACTCGTCTGCCAAGAATCAATACAGAATCAGCCTTGCCTCCTTGAAGCAATTTTAAGGCAAAATCCGAGCGTTCTAAATCTGCTGTTTGACCATCCAAAATAGCCACCCAAGAAACGTGATCAAAAGGGTCATCTTGTACTAACCAATAACCACTACGAGCTATAAAAAGGTAAATAAAAAATAGTAGTAAAAAGAATAAAATAACGCCGACAATGCCAAAGCGAAAACGACGGCGACGTTGAACATCGCGAATATGATTTAGATTTGCAAAAATACGACTCACAAGCACACCTTCAATGAATAATAAGTAAATCTAATAAATCAAAAATCGAAGCGAAACAATAAGGCGTTTTCACCATCTGAATAATAGCGTTTTCGAATGCCATAATTAATAAACTGGTGGTTTTTATAAAAAGACTGCGCGGCGCTGTTACCTTCTCGAACTTCTAAAAATAGCCTTTGAACGCCTTTTTCTTTTAATTGCAAAAGCCCTTCATTCCATAAACGCGATCCGATTCCTTCTCGCTTATGGCTTAATTGCACAGCAATGCTTAAAAGCTCTGCTTCTTCGCCTAAAATCTGAACGAGCAAGTAAGCAACGAGCTCTTCCCCTAACTCGCACACTAGAGCGAGCAAAGAAGAAGATGATAACGAGGTTTCAAATTGTTTAAGACTCCAGTTTTGAAAACCTAACTCATTTTGAATCCCTAAAACAGCAGGCAAATCGGACAGGCTCATTTGTCGGCATTGCATTTTATTTCAATTTCTCAAAATACGAAGGTTGAATGTAGTTTGCGTCTTGAATTAAAGAGGGCTGCAGCTCGTCAAAGAACTTCAAAAAAGTGGATAAACTACGCCCAGAAAAAGGAGTCCATTTGACGCCCCTTCTTTTAATAAAATCACCTATTTCAGAGTCTTCGGCAGTAAAAGAGTCACCCACAATTTCTAAAGGCGAGTTCGATACAGTAATAATGGCGAGGGCTTCTTCCGTGGAACAAAAATGCTCATGCTCCTGAAAACGCAAGTACCAATAGCCGGGGCGGGCTTTCATCAAAACAGCATTATTGTCTATATGGGCTAAAGAAGATAAAGCCTGCAAAGTCGACACGCCGTAAAGGGTACGCTTACCCGAAAAGCAAAGTCCTTGGCAAAAGGCAATTCCAGTCCTAAGCCCTGTAAAAGAGCCTGGGCCTAAAGTAACCAAAACCCTCTTCACATCATCTAAAGAAGTGGATGCAGCCAAAAGCAATTTATCGAGAACAACGCCGGCGACTTCGCCTCGAGCATTTTCATCAAAGTGTTCATGAATTTCATTATCACGGTACAACCCCATAGCCATGCCATAGCGTGAAGTGTCTATAATAAGATCAAAATAGGAGTTTTGCATTAACGCTCGAGCTTTAAGCTTTTATCTATGATTAAATCGACCAACTCAGCGTAAGAAACACCGTTACAGGCGGCCTGCTGAGGCAGAAGAGAAGTGGGCGTAAAACCAGGAAGCGTGTTGGTTTCAATAACCCAAATTTTGGAGTCTTTATCTATTAATACATCTGTGCGACTATAAACATCGCAACCAAGAGCGTAATGCGCTTTTTTTGCTAAGTCTTGTATAGACGCAGTCCAATCTTCTGGAAATTCGGCTGGGGTGATTTCTTGACAAGCACCGTTGTACTTGGCTTCATAATCAAAATAATCTCTAGTCGTCATTCTAAGCTCTGTAGGCGGCAGGGCTTTTTCGTCTTCTATATAGCCACAGCTCGCCTCTTTGCCCTTTATAAATTGTTCGCACAAAAGAGTTTTAGCATTTTTAAAAAGCCTTGCACAAATCAAGCCTGCTGCTTCTATATCGGAGGCAATTCCCATACCCAAGCTAGAACCACCAATAGGGTCTTTAATCACTAAAGGAAACCCTAGGCGATCGATCACAGCGACAAGTTGATCTCCAGAAAAGGTGCTTTTGTGGAGTACTTCATAGTGGGGGGTAGGTATGCCGTTGATGCGATAAATTTCTTTACTTTTTATTTTATCCATCGCTAGAGCTGATGCCAAAACGCCGCAGCCCGTATAAGGTATATTCCAATGTTCTAAAAGAGCTTGCACTCGACCATCTTCGCCCCACTTACCGTGTAAGGCTAAGAATACGATATCGCAATCGGGAAGTTCAGATAAGGCAGGGGCTTTTTTCTTAGAACCCGCTTTGCCTTCAAGGGAATAAAAATAATTAACAGAAAAATTATCTTTTTGATAAGGAGTTAACTCTCTAGAAGACCAAATCCAAGTGCCATTCTTCTCGATTAAAACGGGATGAATATTATATTTCTTGGGGTTCATCGCGCGTATAACGCCTGTTCCACTTACAACGGAAACATCGTGTTCTGTTGAAAAACCACCCATAAAGACCAAAACGCGCAATCGAGACATTTTAAAACCTATTATCAAAAAGAAACATCCTAATTATAGTTTTTTCCTGCGCCGAAAGAAATGTTAAATCTGACTTACACTATTTTTTTTACTTCTTTTCTTTGTAGATTTATTTAGGTTTTATTTAGAATTAAACGTTATTTTTATTTTCGGGATGGTTAGTATGCGAGTTTTTTTAACGGGTGGAACAGGCTTCATAGGACATTATGTTGCAAAGAAACTTTTAGAAAATGGGCACGAGGTCGTTATTGCAACTAGGCATCCCGACAAAATCCCCTCTTTAAAAGGCGCTCCAGGGGTGACCATGGTCGAATCGGCTTTGCTCGACTTAACCTCATTGGAAAAAGGCCTTAATGGCTGCGATGCTTGTATCCATATAGCTCTTGGTTGGGGCGAAACACCATTTTCAATGCTCGAAAACGACACTAGGGCGACAGTCCAAATACTCGAACTAGCGGCGATGGCTGGATGCAAAAAATTCATTTATACATCGAGTACAGCGGCAATGGGCAAAATGAGATCGGTAATGAACGAAACCGTTGCTAATTTACCTATAGACCTCTATGGAGCAACTAAATCGTCTGGTGAATCTTATGTTTTAGGTTTTAGGAACGGTTATGGTAGCAAGTTTCCTAATGTGGAAATGACTCGAAATGTAATCCGTCCTGGTTATACCTTTGGCAACCCTGCCTACCCCGATGGTTGCACGCAACCCGATAGGCGTTTTTTTGAAATGGCTATGGCTGCCAAGAATAACAATGACATCAAAATCAACAAAAACGATGGCACCCAGTTTATTCATGCTTCACAGCAAGCCGAATTGTACTTAAAACTTTTAGAATCAGACTTAAACGAAGAGGTCTTTTTAGGCTTAAGCACAACATGGGTTAGTTGGAAAGAAATCGCAGAAAAAATGATTGCTTTTTACCCTAATTCGACTTCTAAAATAATAGAAACCGACCTAGGTTGGTCCAATACTCCTATGCTTTATTCTGTCGAAAAGATCGCAAGAACCTTCGACCTCTGCTTTGACAGCACTGCTTTATTAGAGGAACACATTAAATATTGGGCAAATCTAGTCTAGTAAAAGATGTTTTATTTCAAAAGTGTCTAAAGCCTGTAAAACGCGTTCCTTCCAAGAGGAATCCATTAGCTTTTGAGCAATGTGCTTAATGACATAAATATGCGTCATTGGATTTTTTTCTGGAGATAGCAAAAGGCACATCATGGTTGCTGGCTCTTCTAATTTTTTTTTCACCCCAGTAAAGCCAGAAGGACAAACGCCAAATGCTAAAAAAGCCTTATCGACATCTGGAATCCGAACGTGCGGCAATAGTAACCCACTACCCACATAAAATCCTTCTGACATCCCTCTTGAGACAATTTCATTCCATACACCATTAGGATTCAAAGACGGGTGCATAGAAGCCCACGAATCAAATAAATGGCCAAGGGCTAAATTCTGCTCAATAGGCTCAGGCCAAAGGTGTATGCTGTTCTCAGAAATAGTCGTAAGCGATTTTAATGAATGCAGGTGTTCTAGAGTCATGACTTCAAATTTTTTTCTAAAAAAAG
>DUVD01000022.1 GCA_012841225.1 Fibrobacter sp. | reverse complement strand
CCGCGAAGTCTTCAAATTTTAAAAAAACGATGTTTTTTGTCAAGGAATTTTTGAAGATCTAAAACCTTGAATCCAGTCTGGCCGTTTTTTTGCCCAATAAGACCAATCGTGCTCTCCTAGTTCGTCAAAATGAAGCTCACAAGAGGGGCCAATGCCTTCGCAAAAAGAGCGAAGCCAAGGCAAAATAACATCAGCAGGGTATAGTCGATCGCGGCCACCCTGTAAAAAAGTCCAGGTACCAGACTTCAGTTTTGGTGCTTTAGCGAGGACCTTCGCCTGACCTAATACAGAAAGATTGGAGCTAATGAGCAGCCTAGATCGAACAACTCGCTTTCCATTCAAAGAATAGGCGAGGACGCCAAGACCGCCGTCGGAAATCCCCGCTAAGTCAATTTCTTGAATAGGCATTTTAAAGCGGCTTTCTAAAGAATCAATTAATTTGTCTGTTATTAGAATAAGCTCGGGAGAAATCCAGTGTGAATTTTGACATGCTGAAGGGCTAGCCACTATAACCGTTGAGTCGTTTAACAACTCATATAAACCTCGGCCAGCCACGACTCCTTTTTTGCAATTTGTACTTTGCATACCGCCATGAAACCAAATAACAACAGATCGAACGCGTGCTTGCTTAAGCTTAGGCTCAGAGGACCAAACCCCAGCAGGACTTTTGAACTGATTTTCGATGATTAAAAGAGAATCATTTTTTGCCGACACGCTCGTTGTAAAAAAGAGACAAAATACACACTTAGCAAAATAGCGTAATAGCAAAGACGGCATTATGCCTCAAGTGTTAGTTCTACAGCTGGCTTTTGCCTTAAGAAAAATCGTATAAAATAAAGAGAGACGATTAAAAGAGCCGCTTCAAGAGCAAGCCCCCAAAAGGCGATTCGCAAGTGGTAATCGTTGATGGAATCTCTAGGAAGGGTGCCATCAGAGGTGGCAAGCCCTTTTATAATCCAAGTCGATTTATTGACCCGTGCTGCTTTAATTTCGAGAGGCACCGGCGTTTGTTTTTGCTCGTCCCACCAGCGAAACCAGGGGTCCATTTCTTCTTTTTGAGAAGTAGATAAATAAAGGTGAAAACTAGCATTTTTATCGTTGTTAATGCTAAACATCTCTTTATCTAAAAAGGGAATGTGGGTGTTCCCAAAAACACTTGGCACCGACACAAAGCTCACCGTACCATAAAAAAGATGTTCTTCTACTAGAAGACTTTTAAAAATGGGCTTCATATAACTAAAAAGCCAGATCATAATAAATGCCGATAGTATGGCCACATTTAAAGCGGTAATTTGCTTATAGGACTTTCTTTTAGGTGGCATTATTAAACCTTATCTCATTGCTTAGAACGAAAAACAAAGAACAATGTAGATAATAAAAGAATGATGGATAAAAAATAGAAAACTTGGGGCACCTTAGATTTATAAATATGGTCGTTTAAGGATTTCATTTTAAACTCTTGTATTAAATTTTCGCAGAGTATTAAGGCGTTGTCATTGTCAAAACGATTCCATAAGGGTGCAAGCTCAGCATTTTCTAGCAGGAGCAATTCTACCTCTTTAATTAAACCTTCAGGAATTTTTGTGGTCAAAGGAAGAGCAGGGGTATAGCCGAGTTTCATTGAATCTAAAGAGATAAGCAACAGGCCTGCTTCGGGGCTTAATATTTTATATAGAGAATCGTTTATGGCTTTAACATTATGGTTCCAAGCGCTTCGTTTAGTAACGTACTGCCGCATCGCTCCTGTTTTACTGAGTACTTCCCTCTCAAAAAGAATAACGTCCACACTAGGTGGCATCCAGTCGCCTTGTTGCCTAAAGTTTTCGATGCTAGATGAAACAGAAACCACGATTTCACGTAAAGTCATGATTTGTGAGCTCACCGTGGCGTTATCATCTGTTGCGTCCACTCTAGTTTTTTCTAAAGAGCGCAAAAGCCTAGCTTCTAAAAACTTATAATCAGAAAGCGTTTCGACGTAGCGATTGTAGATCACCGCCTGTTGTTTTTGTGAAGTGTAAAATAATATCGTTAGCCCAGCCGTGATCGCAATCACAATCCAAATTAATGGAGTGCGTATTTTTTTCATTAAAATCTTTTGAATGCTTCTAGTTTCACTTTTTCCCATATTGCAGAAATTACCTTTTTTCTACCTTTTATCCATGCATAAAATCATGTTTTTGTTCATTTTTAGCCTTTTCTTTAGTGGTTGCTTCGAAAGAGCCGAAGAAAAGGTCATGGCGATACACCCTAACGGCTATAAAAAGACTTCTTTTTGGACTTATCCCGATGGAGAAATTTTAAAACGCAATGAATGGTATAGCAATGGCATTAAAGAATTAGAGATCCCTTACAAAAGAAACGAGCCGCACGGCAAGTTTAAGCGCTGGACCGCCTTTGGTAATGTGGCCGGTGTTGGAATTTATAAAAAAGGTAAAAAAGAAGGGAAGTGGGAGACTTTTTTTGATAATGACAAAATAGAAACGCGCAAATATTATAAAAACGATTTAAAAACAGGCACTTGGGAAGCCTTTCATTACAATCGAAACAAAGCTTGGGTCAAGTATTATAAAAATGACTCCGCCATAGGCAAATGGGAAAAATGGTATGCTAACGGCAATCTCGAAGAAGAAACTTCTTGCCACTTAGGAGAACCCGTAGGAAAAAAAGTCCGTTATTATGCCGATGGCAAGCCCCAGTGGCTGTTGACTTGCCGCTTTGGCGTTAAAGATGGTTTAGGCGAACAGTATTACCCCAGTGGCTTGTTACAACTAAAGTATTACTACAAGAATGGGCAGTTAGAGGGCTCTTTAGAAACTTACAGGGCAAACGGAAAAATATCAAAACGCGAATTTTGGAAACAAGACGTGCGTGATTCCCTTTGGAGCTGGTTCGATTCGACTGGAACTGAAGTTTTGCAAAGCCTGTTTAAAAAGGGGACTGGCACTGCGTATGGCCTTTGCCCGCCAGGCGTTAAAGAGCTTGTGTGTGCCGAATCGACATTTGTAAACAACAAACTAGATGGCGCATTGTACTATTACAAAGAAAATCGCCAATTGCGATTTGAAGAAGTGTGGCGTG
>DUVD01000196.1 GCA_012841225.1 Fibrobacter sp. | reverse complement strand
TCTTTTTCAACATAAAAACTATCGAAGGCGTTAAAGTAAGCGGCAATCATAACGCTATCCACAGCTGATTCTGGAGCAGCAAAATCAGATGCATTAACAGTAGCAACTTCGAGATCATAGTCGGTTAAGCGACGTTCAACATTGTAGCGCGCTTCAAGAGTAGTTGGGTGCAAATTAGCAGCAATAAAAACCTGCATTTGCTTAAGGGGAATAGAAGACGTTTTTAAGTCGTTCTCGTAATTCATCATCGCTTGCCACTCGTAAGCCTGTGGGGTTTCTAGCCATTGATCAAAAGACGCTTTATCAAAAGCAGAATCTAAAAGAAACTTTGGAAGCGTTGATACATAAGCCTGCATGCGTTGGTTAGCGTCTTCGGCGTTCATCGCATTCGATTGAATAGCGTAAATATGCTGTTGCGCTTCTTGGCCAACAATACCGCGAATAACATCTGGATTACGGCGAATTTCTTCTTTCATTTCAATGACGGAAGCGGTGAGTTCGGCATCATCAATCACTTTATTTAACAAGTGTTGGCGAACAAACGAACTGAATAAATCTTGCCTTAATTTAGAGTATTGCTCTTCTTCTAAATGAGCACCCTGATATCGGTTGGCAATAATCATTTTTAAACGAGAATCAAACATCTCGTATGTTATTTTTTCGCCATCCACTTTTCCCATGGGGAACTGGGTAGTCTGGTCTGGAAGGCGATCCATTGCCAAAAGACCAAGAACGATGCCTACTGCAAAGACAACTATAATCCACTTCGCTTTTTCATTAATCCACGTTAACATAGAGAGAACTCCATAAAAATTGACGCGCTCAATGTAGCAATAAATTAACGTTCCTGTAAATTAAATATCCTTTTAACTACTCTTTTTTACTATTTATTCCACTTGATTTCACTCTTAGCCCTAGAGGCGCAAATTGTACGATATATTAGTGATCGGCGCTGGTGTTTCCGGTTTGAGCGCTGCTCTCCACGCTGCAAAAAAAGGCCTTTCGGTTCTTCTCCTCACAAAAGGGCCAAAGCCCGACGGCTCCTCTAACTATGCCCAAGGCGGTATAGCCACAGTCACAGCGCAAACCGACTCCTTTCAATTGCACATCAACGATACTTTAGAAGCTGGTGCTGGGTTATGCAAAAAAGAAACAGTTCGCATTTTAACACAAAGTGGCCCCGCTACCATTAGGCAACTCGTAAAATGGGGGGTTAAATTCACTCCAGCAGAAAAAAACGAAGAAAACATCCCCTTCGACCTCCATTTAGAGGGCGGTCACAGCCATAAAAGAATCTTGCACGCTGCCGACTTAACCGGAAAAGAGATGATGAGAGCCCTATTGAACGAGCTACGATCTTCCCCAAACATTCATTTTGAAGAAAACTCAACTGCTTACGATCTTATTTGCGAGGGCGAGGGAAAAGAGAAACGCTGCATTGGCGCAAAAGTGATACACCAAAAAACGGGCGAAATGCGTGCTCTTTTTGCTAAAGCAACTATTATTGCAACCGGAGGAGCAGGACGTCTTTGGCTTCACACTACAAACCCTGCCGACAGTACCGGTGACGGAATGGCCATCGCTTCAAGGGCTGGAGTAGCCCTTCAAGATATTGAGTTTATGCAGTTTCACCCCACTTCACTCTACGCTCCAAAACTCAAAAAAACCTTTCTAATTTCTGAAGCTGTTAGAGGTTTCGGGGGCATTTTAAAAAACAAAGAGGGCGAAGAGTTTATGGATGCCATTCATCCTTTGCGCTCGCTTGCCCCTAGAGACATTGTGGCACGTGCTATTCATCGAGAAATGGCTAAAACTGGTGAACCCAATATGTTTTTAGACGTTACCGCACGAGCTGC
>DUVD01000195.1 GCA_012841225.1 Fibrobacter sp. | reverse complement strand
CTCAATAATTCGCGTTCGGGCAATTTCTCCATTTCATCGAGAAGTTCTTCTGGGATTCTTTTTTGTGGCAAAAACGCATTTGGGACCTTTTGTTGTGAAAGCCACCAAGAAACACGTAATTTCTTAAAAAAATCATGCCAAGGGAAAACATCATTGAGAGTCAAAGTAAATTGAGCTGGCTTTTCGCCATCGCGTTCGCTCAATAATAAAGAACCGTCCTGAAAACATTGTTCCAGAACGGCTAGTCTTTTATTGAATTCGGTTGCTTCTTGCGGGGCGATTTGAAGAATGATTTCCATACCCCTGAAAGTAGAAATTGTTAGGCTACTTGCAATTCCTTTTGAAGCAGGTCGTATTGATATGTGGAAATGGCAGTGATTTTTAGGATCAACTCTTTTTGCAAGCCTGCCCGGATTAGGGCTTTTGCATAGTTTATTTTTGCATGTTCTGTGTTACCCATAAACTATTCCTTTTGAAATGTTTGCAATTGTTTACATTAAATCTAATCATTTAAAGGGAGTACACGCTAGCAAATAAAATTATAATAAATGGCTAAAAAAGGCCAAAAAATCGCAATTGCATGCTAATCAAGCACTTAAGGGTGTTTATTGTTTTAAATAAAAGGTGATTTAAATCACTGCTTAGTGGAGGGGAAGGTATAAAAAGGCTTCGCATCTTTTAAAACAGGAAAAATCTCTCGAAGCTCTGTTAATATTTTAATATCAACCTCTGCAGAGAGCACTCCTTCTTTTGATCCCAAAGAAGCTAAAACTTCTCCCGTAGGCGAGATGATAAGTGAGTCGCCAGCGTAATTGGTATAGGGGTCTTTGCCAACGCGGTTCACTCCTAAAACAAAGCATTGATTTTCGATAGCCCTTGCGGTGAGGAGTGTTTTCCAGTGATTGCTCCTGGTGGTAGGCCAAGAGGCAGCTACAGTAAAGAGTTCCGCATTTGCATTTAAGGCTGCTCGAAACACCTCTGGAAATCGCAGGTCGTAGCAAATAAAAGGTGCTACTGTAAAGTCGCTAAAAGCATAAGTGCTAATGAAGTCACCGGCTTCAAAGCATTTCTGTTCTGTGTGGAAGGGGTAAATTTTGTCGTAGCTGCAAATAGTATGGTTTTTGCCAGGCGCATACACGCTAATGTGATTGCGGTACTTGTCGCCTTTTTTGGTGATACCACCGCCTTGCACTAAACAGCCCGTTTCTTGGGCGAGTTGATGCAAAAAACGAGCAGTGGCGCCGCTTTCGGCATGGTCAAACGATTCTTCAATCCCCGATTTTGGCCTTCCTACAAAGCCAGTGGCAAACATTTCGGGCAAAACAATAAGACCACCTTTCTCAACGCCTTGTTTTATTAATAAACGACGAACAGTGTCAAAATTTTGAGTCTTTTCGCACCAAACAATGTCCATTTGAACTAAGTATACTCTAGCCATTGTTTAAAATTTAACCTTTTCTGGCTCTTTCCGCTTTTGCGCCTTAAAATTCACTTTCAAAAGCGAACTTTTTCTACTTTATAGATTCTTATGCGTACCTCGAAACTCATTCTATTTCTATTAACAGCGGCCTTAATGGCTTATGCTGCCCCAACCAGATTAGTCGGTGTGGTTTTAGAGGCAGGCACGGATCGTCCTGTCGATGCAGTGGCTATTTCTTACAAGTCGGGTAAGAAGATTTCCGTTACAGATAGTCGTGGTCGATTTGAAGTGGAAGTGACTTCCCCAAACGCCGTTTTGTCGATTAATAAAGAAGGCTACGACAGCTTTCTTATTGAACTTTCCGATTACCCTGACTTATTGGATATGGTCATTCAGGTTTCGACCAATGTGCGCGACTTAGGCCAAAGCACCGTGATTGGTGGTGAAAACATAATCCAATGGGAAAACACCAGGCATGTTCGTTTAGAGAAGCTAGAGGATGCTGCTGGCATGCGCTTTGATGTGACCGAACACCTAAGTCAAATGGCCGGTATTTCTGGGCAAAAGGATTTTTCAAGCGCTCTTTATTATGATGGCTCCAGGTCCGAAGACGTGAACTACCATTTAGGTCGTTTGCGCGTACCTAATATGCGCCATTTAGACGTAGGGTTTCCTGGCAATTTGTCGGTCATTAACCCGCGTACTCTAAGCGGCATTGAAGTACATGATCATTATGGCACGGGGCCTCTTGGTCAAGGCTTAGCAGCTTCTATTCAGTACCTGCCTGAACAATTAGTTGGCGAGCATTTTGGGGCAAAGGTTGCCATTGGTGTTACGCTGCAAGAGGTGATTATCGACGGGCCTTTTCTTTTTGGAGACGGATTTCGGTTTGCACTACGGCGCTTAGATGAATCCATGCTTAAAAACATGGGTGAAAAATTCTTTACTGAGTTTAGAAAAAGAGACGCCGGTGGTGATGATGATTTCGTGAAGTCTTCAAATCCTTTTGATCTTAGCTCAGTGGATTTTTTTGGGCAGGTCTATGGCTCGGACTCCCTTGGCAATAACTGGGGATTTCATTTAGTGTATAGCGCAGACGAATACGCCATTCGCCAAGACACAGCGACCTCGATGAGCCAAGTGAATAGCATCGACATCATCACGGGCAGTCAGCATTATTTGGTACTCGGTTTAGATTACAATTCGAGGTTTGGACTTAGCTGGAATGCGGGTTTGGTGCGTGAGTCTTTATCGGATACCCTTCGCGATACCACTGGTTTTAGACCTGGGTCCTCGGGCGAAGCGGCTTCGTTTATCGACGGTTACGAATACACGCACACGACACTGAGCGCTGGAGTGGAAAGGCCTTTTAAGGGCCGCATTTTGAGCGCGGATTTAAGCACTTCTCTTTTATTTGAGCATCATAACATAGAGCGCGAGTATCCCGATTTTTCGGCGATGCAAAAAATGGAAACGAGTGGTAATGTGCTGTCGGGGGCGTCTCGAATGAAGTGGCTCTCGGATCGTCAAAATACGGCTTTAGCGCTTGGAGCAGTGGCCGCTTTTGATGGGCAAGCTTCACCGATTGCCTCTTTAGATGTAGAACGTTATTTATCGTCTGAATCTCCTTTTAGTAAAGGCCGTTGGCGTATATTTGGTAATGCCGCTTGGCGAGCCGACTGGACTCCCCTTTACGAAGATAATACCATTGAAGGTTCTCTGGTGAGGGGCGCTTCGGCCAAAGCGGGTATTGGTTACCAGGCAAAGTACTTAGAGTTTCAAGCTCATGGTTTCGGTCGCTATTACACGAATCCTATTTTACCTCAGCCCAAGGCTTACGCTCATTATATAGAAATGAGCAGTGCAGACTTTGCCTGGGTTTCTGGTGTTCAAGCTAAGGTGGAATGGAAAACATCACATCGCTTTTCTGTGGGCACCAACTTAGGTTCTGTATATGGCGAGTACGAACTCGAAAATGCTAAGTCTCTTCCGTGGCAGGCCAACTCGCGCTTAGACATGGTTTCACATGCTCGTTTTTACCCCAGAAAAGACTCTTTGTTTTCTTTTATTTTATCTCACCACGCCGCTTGGCATCGTCCGTTATACTATTATAAAATCACTCCTTCGTCGATGGTTTCTAACGAGCCTGTTTACGGTACTAGACGCGTTTCTGACTTAAATGAGTTCACCGATTTATTTAGAACTGACCTCCGAGTGAATTTAGACCTACCGGGTAAAAAGAGTTACTTTAAAAACGTGCGTTTTTATATAGAAGCCAACAATATTCTTGCCAATTTAGATGTAGCGGCACTTCGTTTTTTGGGTAGCGAAAACGCTCGCGAAAGGTCTGTAGTTACACGGGATAACGATAACAACCACCTCAATGGTTACGAAATTGTCCCCTTTATGGCAAAGGGAATGGGTCTTTTTGTGCAGTTTGGTGTCGAAGGCACATTCAGTCTTGAATAGCTTATGTGTTTTTCAAAAAAAAATCTTCAAAAAAAAATAAAATCAGGTGAATTCTTTTTAAGCGCGCTATTTTTTTTAGCGGTTCTGTTTCCTTTAATGGCGTTTGCCAGTGGTTCTGTTTTTGTTCCTACGCCGCCAGAAAAACCGCTTCGATTTTGTAAAGCAATAGCGCTTTTTATCGAATCGATTGAATCGGATTCTCAGTTTGTGGAGGTTTCCAGTTGGCCAGGTATTCAACTTGATTTACGTTACGCTTCGTTTAACAATGTGACTGGGCATGACTTGTATTGTGGCTCAAATCGAATTTTTTTACACCGAGAAGCGGCTGCCAAATTTAAAACGGCTATTCTCCTTTTACAGAAAAATCACCCAACATATCACTTTGTTGTTTTTGATGCCACTCGTCCTTTATTCGCTCAAGAGCGCCTTCGCGCCATGGTAAGAGGAACTCCTTTTGCTCATTATGTGACAAGCCCGGCTTCTGGTAGTGCGCATAATTTTGGTTTAGCCATTGACTTATCCATTGCTGATTCAGCAGGGAACTTGTTGGATATGGGGACGGATTTCGACTCCTTTGAACCTTGCGCTGGCATGCAAGGGGAGGCGGCTGCCTTAAAAAATGGCCGCTTAAATAAAGCACAAATCGAGAACAGGTTGCTTCTTAGAAACGTGATGAAACGCGCTGGGTTTATAGCACTCCCAAGCGAGTGGTGGCATTTTAATGCTTTTTTATCTAAAGAAATTCGAGCCAACTACACCAAAGTGCGTTTTTAAATAAGCGTAGCTATATTTTCTTGACGGAGGCTCGTTGGAGACGATCGTTTAGGGCGATGCCCAGCCCTTCATTTGGAATGGGGTCTACCAAAATAAACTCGTGCGGGGGAGTATCTAGCTCGTGTATATAGGCGTATAAATGAGCAGTGGCTTCGATGAGGTTAGCCGTTTTGGACAGGTTTAATGTCGCTGGTAGGCGAGAGGTGGTTTGGCCAAAAGCAAGTCGTACCGTGTTTTGGGGCAAAATAAATTTTTCGGGGAGTGTGCCGTAATAAAGGGGGATGCGTGGCTGGTAATGCGTTTCCATGCTCCCTGGCGAGAGCATTGCTTCTCCTGGGTTCGATGTAGACCTTTTTAAGGTCACTTTTCCAATCACCGATTCGATCATGGCAGGGGTAATCGCACCCGGTCTAAGAATAACGGCCTCTCCGTTTTCAAAAGAAACAATGGTGCTTTCTACTCCTACTTTGCAAGGGCCTCCGTTAACAATGCCATCAATTTTGTCTCCCAATTGCGTGGCGACGTGCTCAGCAGTGGTTGGGCTAACATGCTTAAATAAATTGGCACTGGGTGCAGCTAGGGGAACTTCTGCCTTTAAAATGATCTCTTGAGCAAGCGGGTGTTCTGGAATCCTTACGGCTACAGTAAAAAGGCCGCTTGTAGCAAGATCAGGAATACAAGGCTGCTTGGGAAGTACTAGTGTTAATGGGCCAGGCCAAAAAGCTTCTGCAAGCGCGTACGCCGCCGGTGGAATGTTTTGAGCCACGTCTTTTAAAGAGTCTATAGACGCTATGTGCACTATTAAGGGATCAAAAACAGGGCGTCCTTTAGCGGCAAAAATTTTAGCCAAAGCGAGCGGGTCTAATGCATTGCCCGCAAGCCCGTAAACGGTCTCGGTGGGTATTGCTACGATGTGGCCAGAAACGAGTAGCGCTGCTGCTTCAGAAACGCTTGTCCAAGGCGGGTAGAGCGACATTAAGGTTCCATAGGAATATCGTTAGGCGTTTCTGCTATTGGTGCGTCTGCATTTGGTGCATCTGTTTT
>DUVD01000194.1 GCA_012841225.1 Fibrobacter sp. | reverse complement strand
TTTTTTTTAGGGTGAGTGATCGGGCTCGAACCGACGACATCCAGAATCACAATCTGGGACTCTAACCAACTGAGCTACACTCACCACGAATGTAAAAGAAAATATAATAAAGGGCTTGTGAGTTTCAAAGACCGGAAGATTTAATCGTCTCGATTCTTTTTGTTCATAATGCGAATGAAATTAGCTCTTTTAAAATCGTTCCTGTGTTCCATACAGAACCTAGGGTAAACGAATTGCTTGGGGAATACCTTAACAGTAAAGTCGAAATCACAATGATCTAGGCAGCACTTAAAAGACAAGTCCATGACTTCGGTATAGTTGTGCCTAAAGATAATGTTTTTAGCTTCTATGTTTTCGATTTCTTTTTTTGGCTTTTGCCTTTGCTTGATATCGCGATGCAAGTCGCAGTACTTAGCAATGGGGTGACCCCAAAATTCACGTCCGCAACCCGGTTCTTGACAAACTTTGAGTTTAATACGTTTCTTTTTTTTGTACTTCGGTAATTGCATTCAATACTCCAAATAGCGTTTAGAACTTGGAATTTAGCAAAAAAAGAAAAAAAAACAAATTTTGATTGCTGCAAAGTTCTCTTTAACGATAAAAAACGTCTTATAGGTATGTTTGTACTCACTCTTGCTTTGCTTTTATGGCTTCTAACGGGTGCGGCATCTTGTGATGCCGGTATTTCTTTAGAAGACCCGCCCCTGAAGGTGCACTTTTTAGATGTGGGGCAGGGCTTAGCTGTACTTTGGGAGTATCAAGGCCGCTTCGCCTTGTGGGATACAGGCCCCGATTCGGTAGGTGTTATTGATACCTTAAAACGTTATGGAGTTGATTCTTTAGAGTGGATAGCCCTTAGTCATTGGCATAGAGATCACTCAGGAGGCTTTCTTGAGTTGCCTGCGGCCATGCGTAGTGGTAGTTTGGTAGTAAAAGAGGTGTTTTTTAGCAACGATACTGGATTTGGTTTTGTTTCGGACAGTGTTTTCTCCATTATCGAAACGTTTCGTTTAAAATCAGGCTGCTATAAGCGTGGAGATACCCTTTCTTTTGCGCCAGGTTTTAGATTTCAGATATTATGGCCGCCAAACTACTTCAAAAGCGCTGGAAACTCGTCTAGTGGGGTTCTTTATGTAAAAGATTCACTGAGTTCTATGCTTTTAATGAGTGATTTAGAGGCACCCCAAGAGAGAGAACTTCTAGTTTTATCGCCCACATTAAGATCGAATTTGTTGCAGGTAGGGCATCACGGGTCTGCTAATAGCTCTTCCATTCACTTTCTTTCACAGGTATCGCCTAGCGAGGCGGTTATTAGCGTAGGTAAAAAAAATCCTTATGGCCATCCGGCTTTGTCCACTTTAAATAAGTTCAAGTTTGTTTTAGGAGATAGCTCTTATTTATATAGAACGGATGAGCAGGGTACATTAATTTGGCTGTGGCATAAAAATGTAGGCTTTTGGAGGGAATGAATTTTCTATCTTCATTTTCTAAATGATACATACTACACATATCCCAGTAATGGGCATTAGCTATACAATTGACTCTCCTATTCGAGTCGCTCCATTTGGAATAGACTCTGTTATTTCTTTGGTGGATAACTATTTAATTGAAGAATTAAGAGCTTATTATAGCCGCTTACATAATTTACCATACGAACCGATTCCTCGAAACGCAGACGATGGTTGTGCTAAAAGAGTGACGGCTTATTTAAATATGGTTCATATTATTGTTCTTAAACGCTTCAAAGAAATCCAAAGTTTACCGTTTGAGATAGGGAACGATAAAGAAAAGTATTTTTCGTTACTACCTCGTGTGCACGCACTTCGAAAAGACTTTGAACGCGTTTTAAATATGCCGACGGGTCCGGAAAGAACTGCTCTCGAAGAGTCGCTCAACTCGCAGATGTATATGGGTTCAATTGATGTTAATATCATGGTTAAACTCGATAACAAAGGCGTTGCTCGTGATGCCCTTCGTGGTTTTGCTGAGTCGACCATTACCAACGGAGCCATGGTCTTTAGTGCGGGCGTTAATTTAGGCCTTTTTAACGATATGGTGAAATACCCCGATTTTTATCGCACAGAAGCGGGTATTAAAAAAAGAATTGTTTTAAAAATTTCCGACTACCGATCCGCTTTAATTCAGGGCAAGGTTTTGGCCAAAAAAGGCTTAGAGGTTTCTGAATTTCGAGCCGAATCCGGTTTGAATTGTGGTGGTCATGCCTTTGCAAGCCAGGGAATGCTTTTGCCTTTAAATCTTAAAGAGATAAGCGAAAACCGAGCTTCTCTCTCTAAAACATTTTATCCGTTAATTAAAAAGTATTACGAGAGCCAAGGAATGGACGCTTCTGTACT
The DNA here is from genome assembly GCA_012841225.1 of Fibrobacter sp. Taxonomy (GTDB): domain Bacteria; phylum Fibrobacterota; class Fibrobacteria; order Fibrobacterales; family Fibrobacteraceae; genus Fibro-01. The sequence goes on along the minus strand of DUVD01000194.1, from coordinate 636 downwards.
TGATCCAGACAGGGCTGCTCGCTTGACCGTGCAGGGTGGTATTGGCAATAGCGGAGAAAATCGCCGCATGTTAGATTATTTTAAAGCAGACGGTACTGGGTGGGGAACCCCATTCTTAATGGTTCCAGAGGCTTGCTTGCTCGACGATCAAACTTTCAACATTTTAAAAGCAGCCAAAAAAGAAGACCTTTATTTGAGCGAAGCGTCTCCAATAGGGGTGCCTTTCAACAATATTTATCAGTCTACAGCTAATGTACAACGCTTGAAAAACATCGAATCGGGGTCTTCTGGTTTTGCTTGTCTAAATGGATTTTTGAAGTCGAACACCGAATTCACTGAGGAGCCTATTTGCACGGCTTCTAAACAGTATCAAAAGTTAAAAATTGCTCAAATTGAAGCCGGTGATTTGCCCGAAAATGAAAAGAAAAACGCCGTAAAAAAAGTGCAAGCCAAAGAGTGTATTTGTACACATTTAGGAAACCCCATCCGCATAGCCCTTGGCCTGTCAGAAGCTTCACGTACCCCGGTTTCGATTTGCCCGGGACCTGGTTTAGCCTATTTTGATGGTCCTTATACCTTGGCTGAAATGATGGCTCATATTTATGGAGATGGTCCTTCTTTAGTACCAGCCGATAG
>DUVD01000193.1 GCA_012841225.1 Fibrobacter sp. | reverse complement strand
GTTGTTAAACGCCAATGGTCGACCACTTTCTCGCCTTTAAAAATCCCAACTACAGTGTGCGAGTTACCCACATCGACAACAAAAACTACTTGATCTGTCATTAAATCCTCATTGAGATGTCAAGCGCTTTAACGCTGTGAGTTAAGGCACCAACAGAAATATAGTCAAGACCTATTTTGGCTATTTCACGTAAACGCTCCAAATCCATATTGCCACTTGCTTCTAGTTTTACAGGATCGCCACTTTTGCGAACGATTTCTACGGCCTGAGCCATCGTTTTGTTGTCCATATTGTCGAGCATAATCACATCGACGCCTTGATGTAACAATCGGTTTAAATCGTCTAAATTTTCAACTTCTATTTCTACGCGAAGGCGGGCGGTGTTATTTTTTTTCACTACGGCTAGTGCTTCTAAAACGCCGCCACACGCCGCAATATGATTGTCTTTAACGAGAACCATATCAAAAAGGCCCATCCTGTGGTTGATGCCACCACCAGCAAGAACAGCGTATTTTTGCAAAGCCCTAAAACCAGGGAGCGTTTTGCGTGTATCTAAAACACGAGTCGCGCCGAGACTCAAAGCCTCTGCATAACTCGCCGTAATAGTAGCCACTCCAGAGAGTTGCTGAATAAAATTCAATAAAGTCCTCTCGCCAGTTAAGAGCGCGCGAGTGGTACCCGCTATTTCAGCTATGAGCTCTCCAGAGTAAACGCGATCGCCATCTTTTTTATAAAGAGTTAGTTCTACTGGCGCTTTTAATTCTTTAAAAACGAGTTCTATAATAGGGAGCCCAGCAAGCACACCAGCCCCTTTAGCTATTAATCGAGCCTTTTGTTTTTGCTCAGCGGGAATCGTCCATAAGCTAGTAACATCACCGGTGTGGACATCTTCTGCTATTGCTAAACGAATTAAAGCAAGCGCCGCTTCAGTAGGGAAGTTTTTTAAATTTGCTTGGTTTGCCATAAGATTATTGCGCTCCTTTACCCGTTAAAACCACATAAATAGTGCGAAACAAAATTTGAATGTCTAAAACAAGCGACATGTTTTCGTAATAATACATATCGTATTGCAATTTTTTTTGAACATCTTCAATGCTCGTGTCGTAATGATGCCGCACTTGTGCCCAGCCTGTTAAGCCCGGTTTAATTTTTAAGCGGCTAATATAAAAAGGCACTTGTTCACGCAGGTCTTCTATGAAAACGGCTCTTTCTGGGCGAGGCCCCACCATGCTCATATCACCATTTAAAACACAAAGCAATTGGGGTAATTCATCGATTCTTGTACGGCGTAAAAATACGCCAATACGGGTGACACGAGGGTCATTTTTAGTAGCCCACTGCGCCCCGTTTTTTTCGGCGTCAACACGCATTGTTCTAAATTTATGAATCATAAAGCGACGACCATATAAACCGACGCGTTCTTGACTGTAAAAAATGGGCCCTTTAGAATCGCGTTTAACGGCAATTGCCGCAAGTAAAAACAAGGGAGAAGAGAGGACTAGCAAAGTAAAGGCTATAAAAATATCCATCGCCCGCTTTACACGAACATGCCAAAGAGGCATATTGAATGGAAACAGCTCTTGTAGTTCAAAACCGTGCACCAAATTGGCTTTAAAATGACCATGCACCACATTGTACAAATCGGGAATAATATAAATGTGAACCGGCAAGTCACACAACCAAACTAAAATGCGCATGATCTCTTGAATAGAGGTGCTATCGTGAGAAATAATAATTCTTCTCACATGATTTTCACGCACAATACGGGGCAAATCGGAGTACTTGCCAAGTAAGGGTAAGCCAGCAAATTCTTTGGGAAGAACTTGGTAACGTTCGTCTACAAAACCAATCACTTTTTGCCCGCGTTCTGGAGCTGCCATAAAAGACTGCGCCACTTGAGCACCCATTTCAGTGGCCCCCAAGACGAGCATTCGATTAGCACCAAAACCATGGCGAAGCAAGCGCCGCAAAAAGAAGTAAATAGTCATTCTAAAAAGAACGACTAAAAAGAACGCCACTAAACCATAAATAAAAATCCAAAAAAAGCGAGAGCCGTAAAGATAGCCTTCGGTCAAGGGGTCAGAAACCATCACCTTGGCAATAAATTCACTACCAAAAAGACCGATAAGTAGTAAAACAACCCCGATCACAATGGTCCGCAAAACGTAAAGCGCTTGATGAGTTCTAGAAAGCAGAAGCCAAGAGCGATACAAGCCTGTTAAAAAGAAAAATATCAGCCAAGCCATGCTCAAGAAAAAACCAGCCGACCAATAATCAGCAAGTTGCTTAGTCACATCAAATTTATCAGCGATCCAACCGCTATGAAATTGAACCCAAAAGGCAATCACAAAGCAAATCGCAAAAGCGATAAAGTCTGATATAACTAGTAAAGTACGCTCTAAGGTGGTCGCTCGAAGCATAGTAGTCCTTACATTAAAAAGCGAATGACTTGACTTTTGTCCGAAACACTAGGGAGAGCATCGATACTTGCAATAGCGGCGCTAATGCGTTTCTCTTTAGTCTTTTCGGTAATGACCACAATGCTCACTTTTCCAGGATCTTTTACATTTTTTTGAATAATCGATTCGATGGAAATACTGTTTTGAGCAAGAATGCTCGTAATACTAGCTAACACACCACAAGCATCTTGAGTAGTAAAACGGAAATAATAACGCGCTGCAGTCTCTTCTATAGGGACAAGTGTCGCCTCGTTGTCTTTGCGGAACCAGCCCATTGGCATGGCATCGCGCTTACCAATAGACCTCGCTAAAGAAACCAAGTCGGCAACGACGGCGCTCGCTGTGGGCAAACGGCCTGCACCAGCTCCTGTTTGCAATGTAGGACCTAGGTTATCACAATCTAAAAACACCGCATTTAAAACACCATTCACACTAGAGAGCAAATGATCGTTAGGAACAAGGCAGGGGTGAACGCGTACATCGACACGGTCGTCGGCGCGGTGATACAAGCCGAGCAATTTAATAGAGCAATCAAGTTCTTTTGCGTAAGCAATATCTGCACTAGTAATACTAGAAACGCCAGTCACGTGAATTTTTTCAAAGTCGACATGCTTACGGCAACATAAACTAGCGAGCAAAGCCGTTTTATGAGCGGAGTCAATGCCTTCAATGTCAAAAGTAGGGTCTGCTTCGGCATAGCCATTTGCCTGCGCGTCTTTCAAAACACTATCAAACGAAAGGCCTTCTTTAGACATACGAGTTAAAATGTAATTGCAAGTGCCGTTAATAATGCAGCTCAAGTGCTCGACATCACTGCCAACAAAAGCCTCTTGAATGCTTCTAATAATAGGGATACCACCACCAACAGCGGCTTCAAAAAGAATGTGACATCCTTTTTTTTCGGCTAATGGGAATAATTCGTGACCATATTTTGCTAAAAGGGCTTTATTTGCTGTTACGACGCTTTTGCCTTCATTCAAGGCTGCCGTAATCCATTTTCTTGGCATTTCATAGCCACCCGCTAGTTCAACTAAGACATCTATAGAAGGATCTTTAATCATCGAGTCGGCGTTTGTAGTAACTGGGTACCCTTTTGCCTTAAAAGGAGCTAATTCTTCTTCTGTTCTGGCGCAAATACAAGCAAGTTCTAAAGTTAATCCTAATTGTTCAAGATAATCTTTTGATTTTAATTCAAGTATTTCAATAACGCCGCCACCAACAGTGCCAGTACCAATAAGTCCTATACGCATAAGGGTCTCCAATCTAAATTATGAGCACAAGATAGAAAAGTGAGCGTAATAAAAACGCAAACTGGCTCGTAAAGAAGAGATAAAAAGTTTATATTTGTATACGTGAGCAACGATTCTACAAAAAATCACTTGGATTCCCTTATTTCTTCTCAAAATTTAGGAAATACCATTTACCCGGGGGCGCTGTTTCAAACGCGCCTCAAAGAAGAGTTTTTAAGAACTAATCGCATTCAAAAACCTTTTCTTTATATAAAAATATATGCACGCCAATTTGATATTTTTGGGTGGGCCAAACC
>DUVD01000192.1 GCA_012841225.1 Fibrobacter sp. | reverse complement strand
GCCTGAACCACCCTCATTGAACTGCCAAGAACACTGCCCCACACTATCTCGTAACAAAAAAGACTTGCCGTGGACGGAAGCGCATTGCTCTTGCCAAGATAAAGGTTGCTTTTCTAAAGTCGCGTTAGGTTGAATAGGCGGAAAAAAGAACTCGTAAGTTTTAAAGAAGTAGCCATTATACCAAAAATAAAAAACAACAATTAATAAAATTAAAAGTCGAACTAAAGGAAACCCCTGACGTTTTTTTGACTTATGCTTTCGAGGATAGTCATACTCTCTAAAGTCTACAGGCATAAAAAATTATTTTAATAGAAAGTAAGCGACAAGAGCTCCCGTTACAAATACAATAATCATAATCCACAACAAGAGATGTGAAGAAGAGTTATCGTCTAAAAACGGTGTTTGCATGCCAGATGTTACCGTGTCGGATTCATCCTTAGAAATCGCGTTGAAGCTCTTAGTGAAACGGCCTGTAGCTCGCTTGTGATTTTTTTTGTCTTCTTCTGTTGAAGACCCCTTAAACTGATTCATTGAAACAGCACCACGAGGCGAGTCTACTGAAGAAGTATATTGACTTTCTTCTGAAGGAAAATTAGCCTTAGTAGAATAATCCATTAAAGCAGATTCAGCATTAAATAATTTTACTTTTTTGTCGAGACCAGCGCGATGAAGGCCATCGATAATAATCTTATTATTAGTCAACAAGCCAATAACACCACCAGTGGCAGCCAATTCTTTTTGAAATAACATCAATGCATTGTAGGCATCACTATATAAAAAATCGATCCCCGTTAAATCAACCGCAATGTAATTTGATTTTTTATCTATTAAAGCGCGCACGTCTACTTTAAACCGCTCAGCATCAAATGCACCTATAGGATTCAAGGGAGCAGAGAGTAAGTCAAACACGCCAACTTCACGATAATTCTTTAATTGCAGCATAAATAAAAATATAGACTAAAAAAAGGAATGTGTGCTTGAAATCACCAAAAAAATACAATTTACTCTTCCCAGTGTGAGCCAACATCCTCTTCTTGTTCCTCCGGTAAAGGTTCTTCTTCTAATAAAGGGCCCTTATTTTCTACACCAGTAGATTTTTCATTTACTTTGGACCATTCTATTTCAATCTTTTTCTTGGGCGGGTGGCTAAATAACCACGGGCTAAAACTTAGGCTAACACGATGAACAGCAGAAAGAGTGGGGTGTGATTCAAAAGCATAATCGACTTTAAGAAAACGAGCCAACTCAACGCCAGCACCTGCAGTAAAGCTTTGCACCGTAGTCAAGCTAGAAAAACCAGCTCGGACAGAAAGTCCAAAATCAAAACGATATTCAGCGCCAACGCGACTTCCTAAAAACCAATCTCCCGGAGATTCCCAAATACGCCCGCCAGAAGGGGTATCTTGCCATTCTAAATCACGCGCTTCACGATGAAGAAGCCCAGCACTTTGCCAATAAAGGTAAAAGCCCCCATAAAAATAAGGCACCTCTTGATGAAACTGGGTTGCTAAGTAAGCCTCTGGCGAAGAATACTCAAAAGTCCCCGACTCCCAAGTCGCTGCAGAAGAAGTCCAACCCTTTATTAAACCAGCAACAGAAAGTTGCTTTAACAGGTAAAACCGAAGAGACGCATCACCTCGAAAACCAAATCCAGATTGATCTAG
>DUVD01000191.1 GCA_012841225.1 Fibrobacter sp. | reverse complement strand
GAACGTGACAAAATTTATGAAACTTACCGCAGTCGCATTGGTTCCATGATCAATGGCGAGTTAGTGCGCATAGAAAACAAAAATTTGATAGTCTCTATTGGACGTCAAACGGAAGCAGTGCTTCCAGCTAAAGAACAAATCGCTAAAGAACGTTTCCATCAAGGAAGCTCTATTAAAGCGGTGATTGCCGATGTCGCCGATTCGGCTAAGAGTGGCGCTCAAGTTATTTTATCTCGCGCCAATGGCGACTTCTTAAAAGAACTCTTCCGTCAAGAAGTGCCAGAAATTTATGAAGGGACTATTGAAATCAAGGGTGTCTCTAGAGACCCAGGTTTTCGCGCTAAGATTGCAGTGAGCTCTCGTGACGAGCGTATCGATCCAGTAGGTTCTTGCGTCGGAATGAAAGGGGCACGCGTGCAAGCAATTGTTCGCGAACTTGCCAACGAACGAATTGATATAGTTCATTGGAACTCCGATCTAGAAACTTATATTCGTCGTTCTTTAGCACCAGCAAACATTGTGAAGTTTGTGGATGTCTCGGGCACTCGCCGAGTAGTGCTTGTGGTAGCAGATGAAGATCTCGCTCAAGCTATAGGCCGCAACGGTCAGAACGTGCGTCTAGCCTCTCAATTAGTGGAGCGCGATCTGGATGTTTTTGGCGAAAAAGAGTGGTCTGAAAAAGACGAAGAAACAAAAGAAAAGATATTAACTCCTCGTGCTAATGAATTTCGTCAGGCAAGTCCTATAAACGATAAGAAAATGCAACTTGATGAGTTATTTTCAAAAGAAAATACAGAAGAAAATACAGAAGAACAGCCTGTCGTTGAAGACGGCGTCAGTATGGAAGAAAGCGAGGCTTAATTGTAAGCCTATTGGAGCCGACAAATAGATGAGTAACGAAGAACTAATTAGACCTGCAGATTGGGCAAAAAACAAGGGAATTCCAAGCGATATCGTAGTCAAGCTGCTAAGGAAAGCAGATGTTGAAGTTCGTTCGCACATGACAAAAATTCCCTCTTCGGAATATGCTGCGATTGAATCACAGGTTGAGTCCGAGAAGGCGAAACTGGATTCGAGAAAATTAAAAAAGAATACTAGTGCCTCTGATACGGAAAACTCTTCTACTCCCAAGAGAAAAGTAGGTTCGGTTTCTACGATTAAAGGTGGCGCTGTTAAAGTTTCTTTGAAGCGCGCTAAACCAGCAGCTTCCAAAGCACCAACAGAAGCAAAAGCGACCTCTGCTCCTAGCCCAGTAGCGGCAAAGGCAGAAACGCCTGTTATAGCACCTGATAAAAAACTTTCTTCAGAGGTGTCGCCAGCAGCGAAAGCGCCTGCACCTGCAGCAGCAGCAGCACCAGTGGCGCCAGCAGCAAAAGCGCCTGCACCTGCAGCAGCAGCACCAGTGGCGCCAGGAGCGAAAGCACCTGCACCTGCAGCACCAGTGGTGCCAGCAGCAAAAGCGCCCGCACCTGCAGCAAAAGCACCTGTTGCACCAGCAGCAAAAGCGCCTGTTGCACCAGCAGCAAAAGCGCCTGCACCAGATGCTATAAAGAAACCAGAATTAAAAGTTCCTGCTATGAAGGCCCAAGTCTTTAAACCGGACGCCGCTATTTTAGCTCGAATTGAAAAATCTCGTCAACAAGCAGCGGCGAGTGCACAACACCGTCGCTCAGGTGGCGGTAATCGTCCCGGCGGTGCAAATAGTCAAGGGTATACAGGTTCTTTTGGCAAAGCTCCTGCAGGTGGTCCAGCGCGGCGTCCATTTACTCCAGGTGGTACTGGTGGCGGTTATCGTCCGGGTGGACCCGGTGCGGGCAATCGTCCATTTACTCCAGGTGGCCCTCGTCCAGGAGGCTTCTCTAGCGGCTCTATGCAAGAAGCTTTTGGTGCATCCCCCAAAGGGGCTAACCTTGTCGCTACGACTGTAACTAAAGACGCTACTAAAACAGGTGGCCGTCGAAATGATAATAGAAAGCGCGGTGGCGCTGTAGGCAACAAGCAAGATCGCCAAAAAGAACAACAAGAAGCAGTTCGCCAGAACGTATCGAGAGTGATGGCTTCACTTTCGAAGCATCCTGTTAAGAAAATCTATCGCAAAGACCTTTCAGATAACGATGTAGCTGTCGAACGTCAGATTTTAAAAACTTCAGACTTTATTACAGTCGGTGAGTTAGCCGGGCTTATGGATCAAATGCCTGCACGCGTAATTGCTAAGTGCATGGAAATGGGCATGATGGTCGCCATTAATGCTCGTCTTGACTTTGAAAGTATTCAAGTACTCGCTGATGAATTTGGTTTTGAAGCCGAATTGATGGAAGAATACGAAGAAGAAATTTTCGGAATCGAAGAAGAACAAGTTGAAAACTTAGAGCCTCGACATCCTGTGGTTACAGTGATGGGTCATGTTGACCATGGTAAAACATCTCTACTCGACTGGATTCGAAAAGCAAACGTGGTTTCTCGAGAATCGGGTGGTATCACTCAGCACATCGGTGCCTATGAAGTGAAGACTAAAGAAGGAAAGGTAACCTTCCTCGATACTCCTGGTCATGAGGCTTTTAGCGCTATGCGTGCTCGCGGCTCTCAAGTGACAGATGTTATTGTACTCGTGGTTGCAGCTGACTCGATGGTAATGCCTCAAACGGTCGAATCGATTAATTTGGCACACCGTGAAAAAGTGCCTTTGGTCGTCGCCATTACAAAAGTGGACTTACCTACATCAAATCCCGATAAAATTCGCGCTCAACTTGCCGAACGTGGCGTTGAAGTGCAACAGTGGGGTGGCGATGTTAGCTGTATAGAAGTTTCTGCTCGCTCAGGCGCAGGCATGGAATTTCTTTTAGAAACACTCGCTTTAGAAGCAGAAGTGCTCGAGCTTAAGGCAAATTCCAAAACTCGAGCTCGTGGTGCTGTTGTTGAATCTAAGCTTGACGCCGGTAAAGGCTCGATGGCTACCATTCTTATCCAAAACGGAACTCTTCGTATTGGCGACCCATTTGTGTGCGGTATTTATTCCGGACGCGTTAGGGCTATGTTTGACGAACGCGGCGAAGTTCGCAAAGAAGCAGGTCCTTCTACGCCTTGCCAAGTGCTCGGTTTTGATGGTACTCCTCAAGCGGGCGATGACTTGATTGTCGTCGAAAATGAAAGAGTCGCACGCGAGATCGCTTCTAAGCGTCGCATGGCTGCACGTGAACGCGATTTACGAGCTCGTAAGACTATTTCACTGGAGAACATTTTTGAAAGTGCAAGAGAAGGCAAGATTTCTGAATTAAATCTGATCGTCAAAGCAGACATGGGTGGCTCAACCGAAGCACTCGCTGCTAGCCTTGAACAATTAGCCAATAGCGAAGTCAAAATCAACGTTATTCGCAAGGGCGTCGGTGCCATTACGGATTCCGATATCCTTCTTGCTACTTCAGCACAAGCAATTATCGTAGCCTTCCACTTAATGCCTTCACTGACTATTCGTGAAATGGCCGAAAAAGAAGGCGTCGAAATTAAAACGTACCGCGTGATTTATGACTGTATCGAAGACATTAAAAACGCTGTTGAGGGCTTGTTGAAACCTACGATTCGCGAAGAAATTGTCGGCGAAGCTGATATCCGCGAAGTCTTTAAGATTCCAAAAATCGGCTTGATTGCCGGTTGTATGGTCACCAGTGGTGAAGTGAACCGCGATAGTCGTGTACACGTATACCGTGATGGTGTAGAGCTTGGCCTTACCGAAGTCCAGTCCCTCAAGCGCCATAAAGATGACGTAAAGTCGGTTGCTCGTGGATTTGAATGCGGTATTGGTCTTAAAGGATACGATAATATCGAAGAAGGTGATACCCTTATGTTCTTTAAAGACGTTAAGGTGGCAAGAACTCTTGTTGACGTAGCTCGTGATGAAAAAGTTCGCGATGAAAAGGCCGTTGCCGATAAGGCTCGTGAAGAAAAAACCGCTGCAGAAAAGAAAAATGCCAATGATGACGGTGCTGTAAAGTGACACGTAGGACAGATAGATTAGGTGAGCTTTTCCGAATCGAGATTAGCAAGCTTATGCAAAAAGGCTTGAAGGATCCTCGAGTTGGTTTTGCCACCATCAATCGAGTCGATGTGACCGAAGACCTAAGCTATGCTAAGGTTTTAGTTTCGGTGCTGGGCTCGGAAAAAGAAAAGCGTGACACCATTATTGGGCTTCGAAGTTCTGCTGGTTTTATACGGCAGTTTCTTGGAAAGGGAATTAAGATTAGAAAAATTCCCGAGCTCCAATTTGTTCTTGATGAAAACTTAGACCATGCTCTTCACATTGATTCTGTTTTAGCTGAATTAAAAAACAAGGGAGACCTCGATTGAGGTCTTCTGGATTTGTTTTGTTGAACAAGCCAGCGGGGGTCACATCCTTCAATGCCTTGTCTCCGCTAAAAAAAATATTTAAAACCAGGCGCATTGGCCACGCAGGCACCCTTGATTTAAGGGCTTTCGGCTTAATTGTGGCGGGTGTGGAAAGGTCAACGCGTTTATTGCCCTATGTGGAATCGGCATCTAAAACTTATACGTTTCGTTTGCATTTGGGCTATTTAACCGACACTCTTGAATGGGATGGCGAGTTAATAGAGCAGGGAGACGCTTTGTCGATAAGTGCATCTGATTTAGAAGCTGTTTTACCTCAGTTTAGAGGTGATATTGAGCAAATCCCGCCTAATTATAGCGCCATTAAAATAAAAGGGATTCGCGCATCGGACTTAAGCCTTCAAGGTAAAGAGTTTGAATTAAAATCGCGACCTATTTCGATTTACGAATTAAAAGTCATTGGAAAAGGTGTTTCTCCAGAAGACTCTACAGGCGTGGCTTTCGCCTCTTTTGATTTGGAATGCCATTGTTCTAAAGGCACTTATATTCGTTCGCTTTGTCGCGACATTGCCGCCGCGCTAGGCACTTTTGGCACTGTTTCTCATATTTGTAGAAAAAAAATAGGCTCTATCTCTTTAAGCGACGCCGTTTTACCAGAAGACTTGTCGGTAGAATCCATATTATCGCCAGACAAAGTTTTGCCTTTTCCTATCTTGGCTCTTTCTGCGGCAGAGGCCATCCCTATTCGAAATGGCAATTGGATTCCTTGGAAAGGATTAGTCGAAAATGTGCTTCCTCCCGAGAACCTTGTTTTTGCGAGTAATGAAACAGGGGAGATTATCTCTTTATGTCGTTTTGAGCCAGGACGACTTATTCCTAAATTTTTTATAGGATCAGATGAATGATTTCGCGCGCCATTACCACGGGTAATTTCGATGGCTGTCATTTAGGACACCAAAAATTATTTTCATTTTTAAAAGAAAAAGCGGCATCTCAAAATTTAATTCCTACAGTGGTTTCGTTTGAGCCTCACACTCGTTATCTTTTAGGCGCTCCAGGAAAACCAGCCCTTTTAACTTCTACCGAAGAAAAAAAACAATTTATTGAAAGTCTTGGGATTGATTTTATTACCATCCCTTTTACTCATTCGCTCACAAAACTTTCTTTTGATTCTTTTGTACGGGAATACCTCGAAAAGCAATTTCATGGAAAGGTGTTTGTATTTGGTTATGATCACCGAATGGGTGCTTTAGGGCAGGGGAACTACAAGACAATTTTAAGCGCGTTTCCTCATTTACAAGCGTTTCAAATGCCCGCATTTTACCATGAAGGCGAAATTGTGAGTTCCTCTCTTGTTAGGGAGGCTATAGAAAATGGAGATCTCAAGCGCGCCAACGCCTTTTTAGGACGACCTTATCGTTTAAGCGGTCTTGTAGTTGTTGGCAAAAAACTAGGTTCAAAGCTTGGGTTTCCTACGGCAAATATTCAAACGGCGCCTTTTAAGCTAATTCCTCGTTTTGGCGTTTATATTGGTGAAGTGACGACTTCAGATGGCAAGCGTTTTCGCTCTGTCGTAAACATTGGCGTGCAGCCTTCCCTTGAAAATCAAATGCTCGCTGTCGAGGCTCATTTGTTGGACTTTACAGGCGATCTTTATGGGGCAAAACTAGATTTAGATTTATACTCATTTATACGTCCCGAGCAAAAATTTGATTCTTTAGACGCATTGGTTAAGCAAATAAAAAAAGACGCTGATGTTGCATTGCAAGCAGTGCTTTAAACACTAGCGGCTTTTGTTTTTGTCTCGTGGTCTTCTAGGCCTTGGGTTTTTGGGCTTAAGTATTCTTTCTGGGGTTGTTTCTTCACTTGGAAAATAAGTGCGTCCCTCTGCTAGAGAAGTTCTAGAAAGCAGCAAGCGCGATATTTTACCGAGTTTGAGTCTTTCTAAAGTAGCCCTAATCCATGGACGGTTTTCTGGGATATACCAAAAGAAAAATCGTTGTTGATTCTTTTTTTGTTCTGCACCTTTGGCTACAAAAATAGCGTTCCCATTGGGGAGTGACTCAGCATAATACATCTCGGTGGCCATGGTCATTGGCGTTGGCGTAAAATCTTGCACTTGTTCTAGCCTAAAACCAAGTTGTTTTGTTTCTAATGCAAGTGCTGCCATGTCCCCCTCTGTACAGCCGGGAAGGCTTGAAACAAAATAAGGGATTAGCTGCTGCTTTTTACCAGCGAGTTCGCTTTGACGATCAAAAATGGTTTTAAAATCATAAAATAAAGAAAAAGGTGGTTTTCTAATAAGTTGAAGTACCGCGTCTGAAGTGTGCTCTGGGGCGACTTTGAGGCGACCACTCACATGATTTCTAATAAGCGCATTGCTGTAATCTTCGTGGTCTTTTAAAAGGGCTTTATCGGTTGTCTCTTGAAGGAGAATGTCATAGCGAACTCCGCTCCCAATAAAGAGATGTTTTACTTTTGGGTGGCTTTGGACTTCTTCATAAAGGTTTAGCAGATCGGCATGTCGCGTATCGAGGTTATCGCATATTTTAGGAAACAAACAACTTGGGCGCATGCATTTTTCGCAGCGCTCTAAGTCTTTTCCACCCATTTTGTAGGTGTTTGCTGAAGGACCGCCAAGATCAGTGATAGTGCCTTTAAAATCAGGCATTTGAGTGATTATATCCAGTTCGCGAAGAATACTTTCTCTGCTACGACTTGCAATGAATTTCCCTTGATGCATGTTGATCGCGCAAAAACTACAACCTCCAAAACAACCACGATGAATTGTGATGGAATGCTTGATCATTTCGTAAGCTGGAATAAACCCGCGTTTTCTATAGCGCGGGTGAGGCAAACGCATATACGGGTAGTCGAAACTTTCATCTAGCTCACCATGAGCTAAAGGAGGGTAAGCTGGGTTTACCACAATGGTATTATCGCCTATGCGTTGAAGCAGTCGTCGACCATGCATTTTATTGCTTTCTAGCTCGATGGTGTGGTAATTTTTTAATTGGACTTGTTTGTTTTCTAAGCAGGCTTCATGGCTTTGCAGAAGCAAGTCTTTCCAATTTTTAGTTGTTGGAATGGTGCTTGTTGAAGACAAGAAAGCCGTTTGTGGTATGTTTTTTAGGCTCGAAAAAGGGACGCCTTTTTTTAATAAGCGCAAGATTTCTTTGAGCGGTTTTTCGCCCATGCCGTAAATTAGGAGGTCCGCTTTTGTTTCGGCAAGAATTCCAGGTTTTAACTTGTCTTCCCAGTAGTCAAAGTGCGTTAAGCGGCGTAAACTGGCCTCGAGCCCGCCAATCAATACAGGCACATCGGGGTAAATTTCTTTTAAAATGCGGGTGTAAACGTAAGTCGCATAGTCTGGACGAAAACCGGATTTATCACCAGGGGTAAAAGCGTCATCACTCCTAAGGCGTTTGTTTGCTGTATAGTGATTGACCATGCTGTCCATGCCACTAGATATGCCAAAAAAATAACGTGGTTTACCTAATTTTTTGAAGTCTCGAAGATCATCTCGCCAATTGGGCTGAGGCAAAATGGCAACTCGGAATCCTTCGCTTTCAATTAGGCGACCAATTACGGCGTGTCCAAATGAAGGGTGATCGACATAAGCATCGGCGCTCACAATAATGACGTCGACGTAATCCCAACCGCGTGCGTCGAGCTCTTCTTTGCTAATAGGTAAAAAATCCATAACCTTAAGATAGAAAAGAAATGCTAAAGACGTTAATTAATGAGAAGCGTCATCCAAAAACAAATTGCTGTAATCAAGTATAATGGGGCGATAAACCATTTTTCTTTATTGTTAAATGAGGCAAAAGAAATGACTGTATTGTATGTTAAGTAGAGAGCGAAAAAATAACCGACTCCGCGCACTAGTGGAGGAGCTAATAAAAAAGGTATGATTTCACCCACTTGCAATAAAACTAGAAGTAAAATGAGCTGAACAGCGAGGGCGGTGGTAAAAAAAGATTTTGATGACGCGGGAAGGGTACGATGCTTTCCGCCAAGCACATATTCACCTAGGGGGGCACCTATGATTAAAAAAAGATATAAAAAGACAATTGGGGTAAAAGTAATTGTCCCGATAATAGCTGTAGTCATATTCATAATATAGTTATTTAACAACAAAGAGCTTTAGTAAGGCTTTTTCAAGCTTCACTTTTTCTTTTCGAGTAAACGCAACCGCAAAAATCTTGACGATAAAGGTTGTATTCGTTAGAAAGTTCAATAGATCTTTTGTAACCGTTTTTCTTTTTAAAATCAGAAGGCAGATTTTTGACCTTGTAGATGGCACTGCACTCTTCACTGATTTGATTTAGGACAGAGGCGTTTTTCATGGGACTAATTGTTAAGGTAGAGACGAAGTAGTCTGCTTTGATTTCTTGTGCTTTTTTTGCGGCTTCGGAGAGCCTTAGTTCAAAGCACTTTATGCAACGTTCGCCACCTTCAGGAGCATCTTCGAGACCTTGTACTGCAGAATAAAAACGCTTAGGTTCGTATTCTCCTTCTATGAACTCGACTGGATTTGGTGTAGGGAATTCTTTGACAAAACGCTTAATTTCGTTAACGCGTATTTCGTATTCTTTTTGAGGAGAAATATTGGGATTGTAATAAAATACTGTGATTTTAAAATAAGGAGATAGGTACTCTAAAACATAACTACTGCAAGGGGCGCAACAACAATGTAAAAGCAAATGGGGTGGTTCATCTGTTTTCTTTATTTCGCTTAGTATGTTGAGCAATTGCCG
>DUVD01000190.1 GCA_012841225.1 Fibrobacter sp. | reverse complement strand
GTCGCCATTTTTGTGAGCAAAACAGACCACTGCCTTTACGACCTCCTATTAAAACGCCGCGACGGGGTGTTGCCTTGCGAATTTAGTTGCATTGTCAGTAACCATAGCGATCTCGGCCCTTTAGGCGGCTCTTTTGGAGTCCCTTTTTACTACGTACCGAGTAACCAAGAAAAGTCTATTCAAGAAAACAGATTCCGCGAAATCATTGCTGAAACAAAAACAGATGCCATTGTTCTCGCTCGCTACATGCAGATTCTGAGCTCTGAATTCACTCAAGAGTTTCTCTATAAAATCATCAATATTCACCACGGCTTTTTGCCTGCTTTTAAAGGGGCTAAACCATACCACCAGGCTTGGCGTAAAGGCGTAAAAATTATTGGCGCCACCGCCCACTTTGCAACCGAAGACTTAGACCAAGGGCCCATTATTTGCCAAGACACAGAACGCGTCCCCGAGACAGTGAGCATCAAAGAGCTTGTCCAACTAGGTAAAGATATAGAAAAGCGCACCTTATCTACGGCCCTTAAATTATGGCTTGAGCATCGCGTCTTTGTTTACGATGGAAGAACTTTTATCCTTTAGGAGAACCAATGCCCCTTACCCCAATAGAGCCAGAAGAAACAACGGTAGTTCCCTTTCAAGAACCCACCCATGAGCCTCAAAAAGACTTAGAAGTAACCGATGCTGTCGTTTTAGAAATCGAACCCGAAGTAGAGCTCAGTCCTTCACCCACAACGGCACCTCAAATTATTATAGAACGCGAAAAAAGCCTTGCTTATTACGTAGGCTTTGGCTTTTTAACGCTACTCGCCATCACGTTTTTCTTTATGCCTGGCATTTCTTTAGTTTACTTGGTTCATAAAATAAACCCATTAAATGCGCCCACCGCCTGGATTTTTGCTGCTGTGCTAAGCGTGATCGTATGGGTGCTCTTTAAAGTAAAAATAGCTGGCATTAAGCGTGCCTCTTACTTTTATTTGTGCTTTTGCTTATCGATTTTTACCATTTTACTGATTGTTTACTTTACTAGCGATTCTGGAAATATATTTGGAAACATACTCGCCATGCTTACTGGCACCACACTTTGATTTTAAAAGAGAACGCATGTTGAATAAAGATACTTTTGTGCATTTTTTGGCCGAAACGGGCGCACTCCGATTTGGTGATTTTATCACTAAAAGCGGGCGTGAAACCCCTTATTTTATTAATACAGGTGAATTTCGCACTGGTGAGTCCCTATCGAAACTCGCCTCGTTTTACGCCGACGCCTTTGTCGAGCATTTTAAAGGCAAAGCCGAAAATTTATTTGGCCCTGCTTACAAAGGAATACCGCTCTGTGCCGCCACCGCGATGAAGTTGTCTGACTTGCATCATCTAAATTTAAGCTTTACTTATAATCGCAAAGAAGCAAAAGACCATGGCGAAGGAGGAACCCTAGTCGGGTACACTTATCGCGAAAAAACAAACGTGGTGATCATCGAAGACGTCATCACTGCAGGCACCTCCGTCAACGAAACCATGCAGCTACTAAAGGGCTTAAACACCGTCAATGTGATCGGCCTTCTTATTTCCGTAGATCGTCGAGAACGCCTCGATTCCGGAAAGTCCGCACTGCAAACAGTACAAGAAAATTACGGGATCGAAACTCGCTCCATTATCGACATCAACGATATTATTTCATTTCTCGCCAAAGAAGAAAACCGTCAAAAAATTGACGCACCAAAAGATATTCTTGACCGAGTTCAACACTACAGAAGCAAGTGGGGGGTTGTATAATGTTTTTAACAAGAAAGGCGATTGCCGAAGCAGTAGAAAATGGCGACATCACCATTAGGCCTTTTCACCCAGAGCATCTTTCGCCAAACAGCATCGATGTTACGCTTAACGAAAATTTAGTCATCTACACCCTCGAAGGCGGGTGTCTTGACATGAAAAAAGATAATCCTACCGAGCGTATTCTCATTCCGGAAGAGGGGTTTGTTTTGCAACCCGGAATTCTCTATATTGGAATGACGAATGAGTCAGCAATTAGTCACCGATACATTCCCATGTTTGAAGGTCGAAGCTCAATTGGTCGACTCGGAATCAACACCCATATTACCGCTGGTTTTGGAGATGTCGGTTGGGGTTTTGAAAGAGGTGCAGATAACGAAATCATTTGCCACTACCCCACCTGGACCTTGGAAATTGCAGTAGTTCACCCCGTGCGCATTTATGCAGGAGTGCGGATAGGCCAAGTGTATTTCGTCGAACCGAAAGGAGACGTTGAATGGTACAACGGAAAGTACAGCAAGCAGCGATTACCACAAGCGAGTTGCGCCTACAAAGACTTTACAGTTTAGGAATACTACTACTTTGTATGTCATTGTTCTCTGCCTGTGCTCTATCTAACCAATGGAGCGCATCGCACCCGTCTTATACTAAAAAGCCTTCGCCAAACGAATCTATTGGGTTTATTGTAGCAGAAAACGCCTTTATTCTCACCCGTTCTAAATGGTTTTCTAATCGATTAAATGTGCCCATGGATAGCATCCATCAAAAAACGGATGAACTCATTTCATCTACTTTCAAGTCTACTCTTCAAGAGCATTACCCGAAATTAAAAACAATCCCCACTGCGGTACAAAACACCCTCCCAGAAGAAAGCCAAAAATTAGATCGAGTTGTTTTTATCAAGGGACACTTTCCATCACAAGGAATGGAAATAGCCACCGAAAGCGGAGAAAAACCACCCTATTTATTAATCCTACACGAGTTCATCATAGGAACTGATTTAAAGAGAAGCATCTATTTTGACTACACCCAAAATCAACAAGAAATTGAGTTCCAGCCGTTAGTAAAAAATGTCACCGTCATCGCCTCTTACACCTTATGGGACAATTTTAATCAACGCCCGCTCCTTTCTTCGATTATCGAAATTCAGCATCCTTTTGCAAACGACCTCGCCATGAATGACTTAAAAGCTTTGGCTCAAAAAGCAGCAAAGCAAATTGAAAGAGAAATAAGAGAAAAGGTGCGCCAATGAAAAACGCAGCCTTAATCGCCTTACTTATAATTGTTACCAGTCTTCAAGCTAAAGAGACTATTTACAACGGCCAATATATTATATGGAAAGATGCTGATATTTTAATTTGGACCCCAGATTCGAATTTAGCCATCACGCCCAAAGAATTTTGCCTTTCATTAAAAAGAAATAACAATACGATTGGCGAACCCCAATGCCGTGTTTTTGGAGAATGGGAAAGAGATTCACTACCAGCACTTTATAGCAAATGGTTGCAAAAAAATCTAGATCGTAAGATAAACGCCGAACACCTCCGCGCTAGAAACCCAGAGATGGTTCAGAAACTAAATGAACTAGAAGACAAAACAGTCATCTATATCACTCGAAAAAAAGATGACCTTTACGTGGCCATTTTTGAAGAAATGTCT